>NZ_AQOJ01000436.1:0-7532 GCF_000364685.1 Xanthomonas sp. SHU 166 | reverse complement strand
GAAGTCGTACTGGAAGCGCTCGGCGTCGCCGCGCCGGGAGAAATCGCCGGAAGCCGCGGCCTGCGCCAGTTCGGTGATGGCCTGGTTGATCGCCTGCAGGCTGCGCTTGGTAGTGCGCATCGCCTCGGTGATCGCCGCCTTCTCGCCCGGCAGCGGCTCCATGTCCACCTGCATGTTGCCGATCGCGTACTGCGACATCACCTCGACCAGGCGCCGCTGCACGTCCACGTGCGCGGCGACCAGCGCGTTGGTGCCGTGGACCATGCGTCCGTACTCGCCGGGGAAACGTTCGGCGTCCATCCGGTAGCTCATCTCGCCGGCGTCGTGGCGCTGCGCCATCTCCGCCTGCGCCTGCATCACCGCCTGCAACTGCGTCTGCATGCTGCCCATCGCATCCAGCAACTGGCCCAGCTCGTCGTCGCGGCGATGGCGGACCTGGCTGTCCAGGCGCCCGGCGGCGACTGCCGAAGACACCCGCACGGCCTCGGCCAGCGGGTCGAGCACCTGCCGGCGCAGCAGCAGGTACAGCGCGCCGCTCAGCAACAACGCCGAGAGCAGGCCGACCGCGACGATGGTCCACAACAGTGCACGCGCCTTGGCCATGACCAGCGCGTACGGCACCGAGACGCCCAGCGCGAACGTCTGCGGCGCATCGCCGATCTTCAGCGGCACGAACACGTTCAACGCATCCTCGCCGTCGGTGCGGCGATGGTCGAACACCACCTGGCCCTTGGCCACGCGCGCCAGCATGTCCTTGGACCAGGCATCGCTGCGGGTCTTGCCGACCTGCTGCGGATCGCGGCTGGCCATCACCATGCCCAACGGCGACAGCAGGCTGGCATGGCCCTCGCCCATCGGCCGCAGCGCGGCGATGCGCTGCTGCAGGGTATCGAGGGTGAAGTCGACGGTGACCACGCCCAGGAAGCGGCCGTTCTCCAGGATCGGCGTGGCCAGCGTGGTCATCAGCGTGTCCTTGCCGGCCACCGGATAGTAGTAGGGCTCGATCACCACCGGCTTGTGCGTGTTGCGCGCCAGCAGGTACCAGTCGCCGTCGCCCGGCTTCTCGTAGTCGCGCAGCGCCTCGCGCACCAGCTTGCCGTTCTGCCGCGACCACCAGGTCATGTAGCGGCCGGTGGCGTCATGGCCCTCGGTGCCGACGAAGGCCTTGTCGTTGCCGTCGAACGCGTCCGGCTCCCACATGGTGCTGATGCCCAGCCACTGCGGATGCGCGTCGAGCTGGCTGCGCAGCACCGCGGTGGCGGTGGCGCGCGACAGACCGGCGGCGTGCTGCACGCGGAAGCTGTTGGCCAGCGCGTCGCTGGCGTCGAAGGCCACGCCGATTTCGCGCGACACCCGCTGCGCCTCCACTTGCGCCAGGTTCTCGATGCTGGTGCGCGAGGTCGACAGCAACGCCTCGCTGCTGCGCCAGTAGATGATCATTGCGGTCAGGCCGAAGCAGGCCAGCGCAAGCAGGCCGGTACCGAGCATCAGGCGTTTGGCGACGCTGCCGCGACGGCGATGCGGCGACGGAGTGGACATGACGACTTCCTTGGCAAGTGGGGGAGGGAATACGGTCGCGGGGAACGCCCCCACGCGGCAGCCCGCCACGGCGCGCGGCACGAGTGCGCCGTGTCCGCTGCCGATGACCTGCCCGAGGCGTCTTCCCCACCGGGCCACGATGCGCTGCCGGACATTGCGTCCTGGCGCAGCTGCATGGCGACCCACCCTCTCGCTATCGTCCCGCCGTCCGCAAACTTGATAGTCGTTGCGCGTCATGCCGATGAACGGACAGGGCGTCGCGGCGAAAACGCACGGCAGCGCGCAGTTCTGTTCAGCACTTATGCGCCAGTGCAAAAGCGCGTGCACGGATGCAGCACGGCGGGCCGGCGGCGGCAACATGCAGGGATGCGTGAAGACGGCTGCGCGAATGCGTGACCGCGTCCGGAGCGATCACGCCTGCGCGCGGTAACGTGCGCCGCATGCACCGCGATGCGTGCCAGGCGAGGTCACTGCGCGCGGACCGCGCCTGGCCGCGCTTACGGCCGCCAGTTGGCGTTGTGCTCCCAGAACGCCACGCTGCGCCGATAGGCGTCGCGATCCAGCGGCACGCCCGAGCCGCCCTCCTCCACGCCCAGCGCATTGCGCAGCATGGTGATCGGCGCCATCGGGATCTCCTGCGGCTCGGCGGTATACAGGCAACCGACCACGCCCCAGTCCGCCTCGATCGGCGCGCCCTCGTGCGCGAGCTGTTCGCGGCTGTAGAGGATCGGCAGCAGGTACTCGGCCACCGGCGGCTCGACCCCTTCGAACCAGCGCACCAGGACCGGCAGCTCTTCGCGGCTGCGCGCCTCGTAACCCGAACGCAGCAGGCGCCGGTTGGCGTCGGTGATCGGCACGGTCAGGCAGCGCGTCGAGGTCCAGTTGCGGTGCACGTGCAACTTGCAGAACGGTGCGTAGCCGTCCAGCACCTGCAGCGGCGTATGCGCGTTGAGGTGCTGCTCGAACTGCTCGGGCGTGCAGTCCTGGATCGCATTGCGGCGGCCATCGCGCGGGAACAGACGCGTGCGGGCAAACGGCGTGAGGACGATGGACATGGGGTGCATGGCAAACGAGGGCCCACAAGCGTAGCGCGCGGCAGGGTCGGTGCCCACCGCTGCCGCCGTCGCAGCCGGTGGCGCAAGGCCATGCGGAACAGCGCTCAGCGGAACTTGCGATACCTCGACTGGGTGCACTGTGGGAGGGACTTCAGTCCCGACGCCGTGCAAGGTTGGGTACCCAGCGGGCGTCGCTCGTCGCGGCTGCGTGACAGGTGTCCTGCAAATCGTGCATCCACCCGGCGACTACGGATGCGCCAAGGCGTAGTCGATCGCCGCGCGTACCGCCGCCACCTGCGCGGCGTTGCACTGCTGCGGCGTGGCGCTGGCACTGTCCGGATACACCTCGGTAGTCGTGGTGTAGCGCGCATCGGTGATACCCGCGCACAGGCCCAGCCGCTTCACCGGATAGTTGATGACTCCCGGCGCCGCCAACGGCGTGCCGATCAGTTCGCCGGCAGCGTCGGCCGGCGCGATATGGGTGACCTGCGCGACTGCGGCCAGCACCGCCTGCTGGAACGCGGGCTGCGGGTTCTCGCTGTCGCCGACCAGGTAGAAACCGTCGGGAATGCCGCCCGGCGCGTAGGCGATGCCATCGCGCGCGGCCAGCGCCGGCCGGAATTCGGACTCGTCGCTGTCGGTGGTCTCGTGCAGGTCGATGTGCATGCGCACTTGATCGCGCAACGGCGCGACCAGGTGCAGCAGCGCAGCCGATTCCTGCGCCGGGCTGTCGGCGCGGAACGAACGGTTGGGATCCAGCGCATCGGCGTTCCAGCGGTGGATGCGCTCGTACGCCCACGGGCTCACGCACGGCGCCACCAGCACGTTGGCGCGGCCGGCGTAGTCCCCGGCATGCTGCTGCGCGAACTGCAGCGCGCCGTGCACGCCGCTGGTCTCGTAACCATGCACGCCGCCGGTGACCAGCATGCACGGCAAGGCGTCGTCCCAGTTGCGGCTGCGCAAGGCCAGCAGCGGATAGCGCTCCTGCGCGTACGCCAGTTCCCCGTACGCGACCACCTCCCATTGCCCGCGCAGGCCTTCGATGACAGCGACCACCTCGTCCTGGTAGCTGCGCCGGCGCGGCTGACCCGCCAGCCAGGCCGCCTTCTCGGCCGCGCCCCAAGGCACGCCGGGGGTTCCGATCGGATAGAAGGCTGCGCTGGTCATGGTGCGGCTCCGCGTCGACAGGTGAGGGCGGCGACTGTAGCAAAGGGCGTGGGCCGCAATGCGGCATGTGCCATGAATGCAGTGCGCACGGCGCTCCCGAGCGGAAGCGGATGCCGATCCCGCTTTCGTACGCTGTCGCCATGAATACGTATGTAGCGCCCGCATGTTGCGCCGCGATGCGCGCTTAGCATCCTCCGGCCGCACGCCAGCCCCGCGGCGACGTCATGTCCCTGTCCTGCAGGCGTCCTGCCTGCGCCCACGCACCGAGGAGATCGAACGATGCGCGTCCCATCCGCTGCAAATCGTCTGCTGCGCCTGCACCGCTGGCGCAGCCTGCTGGTCGGCCTGCTGCTGCTCCTGGCCACCGCCAGCGCCCAGGCCGACGTCATCCTGCATGCCTTCAACTGGCCCTACGCCACCGTGGAAGCGCGTGCCGCGCAGATCGCCGCCGCCGGCTACCGCAAAGTGCTGGTGGCGCCGGCCTACCGCTCGCAGGGCGACGCCTGGTGGGCGCGCTACCAGCCGCAGGACATGCGCCTGATCGACAACCCGCTCGGCGACACCGACGCCTTCGCCAGCATGGTGCAGGCGCTGAAGGCGGTGGGCGTGGAGACCTATGCCGACGTGGTGCTCAACCACATGGCCAACGAAGCGGCCACGCGCTCGGACCTGAACTACCCGGGCAGCGCGGTGCTCGGCCAGTACGCCGCCAATCCGCAGCGCTATGCGTCGCTGCGACTGTTCGGCGACCTCTCGCAGAATTTCCTCAGCGCCAGCGATTTCGGCCCGGCGCAGTGCATCACCAACTACAACGACCCCTACCAGGTGCGCACCTACCGCATCTGCGGCGGCGGCAACGATCCCGGCCTGCCGGATCTGGTCGGCAACGACTGGGTGGTGCAGCAGCAGCGCAACTACCTGCTGGCGTTGAAGGCGCTGGGCGTCACCGGTTTCCGCATCGATGCGGCCAAGCACATGACCTTCGATCATCTGAACAAGGTGCTCGATGCGCAGGTGCGCTCCGGGGTGATGGTGTTCGGCGAGGTGATCACCGGCGGCGGCAGCGGCAACTCCGACTACGACCAGTTCCTGGCACCGTACCTGCAGGCCACCCCGCACGCCGCCTACGACTTCCCGCTGTTCAACTCGGTGCGCAACGCCTTCGCCTACGGCGGCAGCATGGACCTGCTGGTAGATCCGGGCGCCTACGGCCAGGCGCTGCCCGGTGCGCGCGCGGTGACTTTCGCCATCACCCACGACATCCCCAACAACGCCGGCTTCCGCTACGCGATCATGGACCCGGTCGACGAGACCCTGGCCTACGCCTACCTGCTCGGCCGCGACGGCGGCGTGCCGATGGTGTACTCGGACAACAACGAGAGCGGCGACAACCGCTGGGTCAACGCCTACCAGCGCGACGAACTCAAGCGCATGGTCGGCTTCCACAACGCCGCGCAGGGCCGCGACATGCAGGTGCTGGCGCACGGCGCCTGCTACCTGCTGTTCCGCCGCGGCGACCTGGGCATCGTCGGCATCAACAAGTGCGGCAATACCGTCACCGCCGCGGTACCGATGAACGGCAGCGTATTGCGCTGGAACGTCGACTACACCGATGCGCTGGGTTCCGGCAGCGTGGTGCGTATTTCCAGCGGCAGCTACACCTTCAGCCTGCCGCCGCGGCAGGCGCGGATGTGGAAGCGCTGAGCCCGGGAGCGGACGCGGCGCGCCCACCGGCGCGCCGCGCGGGGAGCGCGTCGCCGCCCACGGGCGACGCGGCGATCGCGAGGCTGCGGCCTCTTGCACATCCATCCGGATGAAGAGATATACTCGCCACACCACCCGCTGCGTTGCGCCCATGACCGCCATCAGCTTCGAGTTCTATCCGCCCAAGACCGACGAGCAGCGCGCGCAGCTCGACCGCACCGCCGCGCGGCTCAAGGCCTACGCCCCGGAGTACGTCTCCTGCACCTTCGGCGCCGGCGGCTCGACCCTGAGCTACACCTCCGAGACCGTGCGCCACCTCAAGCAGCACCACCGTTTCGAGGCCGCGCCGCACCTGTCCTGCGTGGGCGGCAGCCGCGAGGAGATCCGCGAGTTGCTCAAGCTGTACCGCGCCATCGGCTGCCGCCGCCTGGTCGCGCTGCGTGGCGACCTGCCGTCGGGCATGGGCCACCCCGGCGACCTGCGCTATGCCGCCGACCTGATCGCCTTCATCCGCGCCGAGCACGGCGACGCCTTCCATCTGGAAGTGGGCGCGTATCCGGAGACGCACCCGCAGGCCCACGACGCGCTCAGCGACCTGCGCCACTTCAAGGCCAAGGTCGATGCCGGCGCCGATGCCGCCATCACCCAATACTTCTACAACGCCGACGCCTACTTCCACTTCGTCGACGCGGTCCGCAAGCTCGGCGTACAGATCCCGATCGTGCCCGGCATCATGCCGATCTCCAACTTCAGCCAGCTGCGGCGTTTCTCCGAGCAGTGCGGCGCGGAAATCCCGCGCTGGATCGGCAAGCGCATGCAGGCCTACGGCGACGATGCCGAGGCCATCCGCGAGTTCGGCGCCGACGTGGTCGCCACCTTGTGCCAACGCCTGGTCGACGGCGGCGCGCCCGGGCTGCATTTCTATACGCTCAACCTGGCCAAGCCCACCACCAACGTCCTGGCACGTCTGCGCGGCGACGTCGCCGCCGGCTGAGTGTCGCGGCCGCTGTCGCTCGGGATTCGGGATTCGGGATTCGGGAATGGCAACAGCAGCGCGAAGCCTCGCTTTGGCGAATCCCCAATCCCGAATCCCCAATCCCCGCTCGTAAGGCATTCGCTCCGCGGTCACGCCGGCTGCGGCTACCCTGCGGCGATGCGCCTGCTCCCGCCGATGCTGCTGCTCTTGTGCCTGTGGGGCCTCGCCACGCCCGCGATGGCGCAGCGGGTGAACCGTTGCACCGGCCCCGACGGAACCACCGTGTTCAGCGATCGCCGCTGCGAGGACGTCGGCGCGATCGATCGCCTGCCGCCACCGGTGGCGCCCGGCAATGTCGGCAGCGCCGCTCGCGGCCTGGCGCCGCCGCAGTGCGTGCGCCGGCTCAGCGTGTTGGCGCAGCAGATCCGCAGCGCCGTGGACGCCCGCGACGTCAACCGGCTATCGGCACTGTACTGGTGGAACGGCGTTTCCGACGACGGCGCGCAACGCATCTTCGACCGTCTGGAGGCGATCGTGCGCCGCCCCTTGGTGGCGATCGTGCCGGTGTTGCCGGAGACCGGCGGGACGACCGCTCCCGCAGCCGGTACGTCGTCGACAGCCGCGTCCGCGACAACGGCCACGTCGGCCGCGGCGGATGCCGACGGTGGCGAGACACCATCGCGCCCGCATCCGACCGGCCTGCGCCTGCAGCAGACCCTCGCCGGCAGCATCACCCCCGCCTCCACCGTGCTGGACCTGCGCCGGCAGTACGACTGCTTCTGGATCAGTTTCTGAGGAGCCGGGAATGGGGAATGGGGATTGGGGAATCGCAACAGCGGCTTCCGCGTACGCGCCTCCCCCTTGCACAGGAGCGGCTTCAGCCTCGTTGGAGGATCACTGTGGGAGGGACTTCAGTCCCGACGCATTGCACTATCGGAAGCACGCCACTTCGCGTTTCGCGGCTGCATGACAGTTGACCAGGGGAGCGGTTGCTGTCGCCCCACTCACGCCACATCGGCCGCCAGCGGCCACAGCCCGCGGATCGCGGCGATGCCCTGGCCGCCATGGCGGCGCGCCTCGGCGACGTGCGT
>NZ_AQOJ01000435.1:0-12648 GCF_000364685.1 Xanthomonas sp. SHU 166 | reverse complement strand
CCGCCAGGCCGCCGATCGGATAGATCGGCAGGGCGACCTGCTCGCGCAGGCGCTCGAACGCCTCCCAGCCCAGCGGCGCGGCGCCTGGGTGGCTGGCGGTGGGGGCCAGCGGCCCGACCACTGCGAAGTCGCAGCCGATGCGCTGCGCCGCCTGCAATTCTTCAACGGTATGACAGGACGCCGCCACGGCCTGCCCGGTCGGCAACGGACGCGCCTGCCACTGCGGCAGCTGCTCCGCGCCCAGATGCACGCCGACACCCAGTTCCTGTGCCAGCGCCACGTCGCGGTTGAGCAGCACCTGCGCGCCACGCGTCGCGCACAGCGTCGCCGCGGTCCGCGCCAGCGGCGCCCACTGCTCGGCCGGCAGGCTGCGCGCACGCAACTGCACGCGGCGCACGCCGGCGTCCAGCGCGCGCTCCAGCGCCGCCAACCAGGGACCCGGCTCGGCCGGCTCCGGCGTCACCAGATAGCAGGCGGGCTGGCGCAGCATCGCCACCACCGGCTGGTCGGCCGGGGGCATCGCGTAGCGGCCCAGCTTGTCGGCGCTCACCCAGGTCAGCGCCTGGCCCTCGCGGCCGCGCGGCGTGCCCTTCCAGGCCGAGACCTGGCGCACTTCCAGGCGCAGGCGCTTGTCCGGGTAGCGCTGCGGCACTTCCATCAACCAGTCGCCGACCACCGCCTCGATGCCCAGTTCCTCCTGCAGTTCGCGCACCAGCGCCTGCTCCGAGGTCTCGCCGGGCTCGCGCTTGCCGCCGGGAAATTCCCACAGGCCGGCGAGGTCGCGACCCTCGGTACGGCGGGTCAGCAGGATACGGCCGCGCGCATCGGTGATGACGCCGGCGACGACATGAATGGATCTGAGCGGTTCGGACATGGCGCAAGCTTGCCGTTTCCGGCAGCGCCAACGCAATCAACCAGGATCACATTGGCGCCGATCGGCTGTGGAGGGCAGCGACGCCCACGCAGCCAGGCAGTCCCAGGCGATGGCCTTTTGGGCGGCGCGCCACTGATGGCAGGCGCTACCGCACCAACGCCAGAGCGTCATCGGAAATGGCCGTGAGTGGGCGCTGGTCCGCCTGCAACGCTGCCCGGCGCGCGACGCGCAACGCGCTGCGGCGGCGCGCATGGCGGTGATTGCCGCACTTCCACCACCGCCGCCCGCTCAGGCGCCCAGGCTGTGGCCGATCCGCCACAGCACACCACCGGGGTCGTGCAGGGTGAAGTCGCGCATGCCCCAGGGACGGTCCTCGGGCTCGCACAGGCGCGCGCCGTAACGGCCCGCCAGGTCGGCTGCATGCAGCCGCCGCCACCAGACATCGGCGTCCTCCACCCACAGATGCAGCACGAGGTTGCGCGCCAGGCCCGCGTGGTAGAAATCCTGCAGCAGGAACGCGCAACGGTCGCCATGGCGGAAGCAGATCAGGCCGTCGCCGAGCGGCTCGGGCGCGAAGCCTACGTCGGCATAGAACCGCGCAGACAGCGCGAGATCCTGCGCCGGCACGAAGACCTTCAGTTCCAGGCTGGGCGAAGGCTCCACGGCAGGCCTACAGAGGCAATGGCGACATCGGCCAGCCTACGCGCCGCACGCACGATACGCCACGTCGGCAAGCGCATCGATCCAAGCCCTTCCCAAAAACAGAATGCCCCGCGCAAGGCGGGGCTATTCGCAAATGTGTGATCGACCCAGCACCTGCATCCGTCGCTCACTCCTTCGCCGAAGGGAGTGCAAGAGCCGGCGTGGGGGTGTCATGGCTGGCGCCCCGGCACCCACAGCGTGCGACGCCGAAGCGGGGCCGCCGCGCGATTGCGCAGCGGTCCGCGCAAGGCCAGGCTCAGCTCAGCTGGCCGTGGCAGTGCTTGTACTTCTTGCCGCTGCCGCAGGGGCACGGATCGTTGCGGCCGACCTTCGGCGCTTCGCGGGTCACCTGCGCCACGGTCGGCGCACCCGCCTCGCCGCGCTGCACCTGCTCGGCTTCCTCGTCGGCGCCGTAACCGCCGGCATCCTGGTGCTGGAACTGGGCCTGGCGCAACTGCGCCTCCACCTGCTGGCGCTCCTGCGCTTCGAGCGCGGCCACTTCCTCCTCGCTGCGGATGCGCACCCGCGCCAGCAGGGTGACCACTTCGCGCTTGGCGTGCTCCAGCATCTCCGAGAACAGCTCGAACGCTTCTTTCTTGTATTCCTGCTTGGGCTGCTTCTGCGCGTAGCCGCGCAGGTGGATGCCCTGGCGCAGGTAGTCCATGCGCGCCAGATGCTCCTTCCAGCTCTGGTCGAGCACGGTCAGCATCACGTGCTTCTCCAGCGCGCGCATGGTCTCGCCGCCGATCGCCGATTCCTTCTCGCGGAAATGGCGGTCCACTTCCTCGCGCACCTTCTCGACGATACCGTCCGCGTCCAGTTCCTCGTGGCGCTTGACCAGGTCGGTGATCGACAGCGACAGGCCGAGTTCACTGGCCAGCGTGGCTTCCAGGCCCGGCAGGTCCCACTGGTCGTCCACCGAGTTCGGCGGCACGAAGCGCGACACGATGTCGTAGATCACGTCGTCGCGGATGCCGTCGACGTTCTCCTTGACCGACTCGGCGTCCAGCAGTTCGTCGCGCTGGGCGTAGATCACCTTGCGCTGGTCGTTGTTGACGTCGTCGAAGTCGAGCAGGTTCTTGCGGATGTCGAAGTTGTGCGCCTCGACCTTGCGCTGCGCCTTCTCGATCTGCCGGCTGACCAGCTTGTCCTCGATGACGTCGTCTTCCTTCATGCCCATCATGCGCATTGCCTTCTGCACCCAGTCGGAGGCGAAGATGCGCATCAGGTTGTCTTCCAGCGACAGGTAGAACCGCGAGGAACCCGGGTCGCCCTGGCGGCCGGAACGGCCGCGCAGCTGGTTGTCGATACGCCGCGACTCGTGGCGCTCGGTGCCGATGATGTGCAGGCCGCCGGCGGCCTTGACCGCGTCGTGGCGCTCCTGCCAGGCCGCCTTCAGGCGCGCGCGCGTCGCGTCGTCAAGCTCCTCGCCCAACGCATGCAGTTCGGCTTCCAGCGAGCCGCCGAGCACGATATCGGTACCGCGGCCGGCCATGTTGGTGGCGATGGTCACCGCGCCCGGCTGGCCGGCGTTGGCGACGATCTGCGCTTCGCGCTCGTGCTGCTTGGCGTTGAGCACTTCGTGCTTCACGCCCGCCTTGCGCAGGTGCTCGGACAGCATCTCCGAGGTCTCGATCGAGGTGGTACCGACCAGCACCGGCTGGCCGCGCTTGGCGCAGTCCTCGATGTCGGCCAGCACCGCGTTGAACTTGCCCTGGCGGTTGAGGAACACCTGGTCCGGCCAGTCCTTGCGGATGGTCGGGCGGTTGGTCGGGATCACCACCACTTCCAGGCCGTAGATGCTCTGGAACTCGTAGGCTTCGGTATCGGCCGTACCGGTCATGCCGGACAGCTTCTTGTACATGCGGAACAGGTTCTGGAAGGTGATGCTGGCCAGCGTCTGGTTCTCGCGCTGCACCGGCACGCCTTCCTTCGCTTCCACCGCCTGGTGCAGGCCGTCGGACCAACGGCGGCCCGGCAGGGTGCGCCCGGTGAACTCGTCGACGATCACCACCTCGCCGTCGCGCACGATGTAGTCGACGTCGCGCTGATAGATCGCGTGCGCACGCAGCGCCGCGTTGAGGTGGTGGACCACGCTCAGGTTCTGTGCGCCGTACAGGCGGTCTTCCTCGTCGGTGAGGATGCCGGCGGCGCGCAGCAGTTCTTCGGCGTGCTCCATGCCCGCTTCGGACAGGTGCACCTGCTTGCCCTTCTCGTCGACCCAGAAGTCGCCCTCGCCCTCTTCCGACTCCTGCTTGACCAGCTGCGGCACGATGCGGTTGACGCGGATATACAGCTCCGGCGACTCGTCGGCCGGGCCGGAGATGATCAGCGGGGTGCGCGCTTCGTCGATCAGGATCGAGTCGACCTCGTCGACGATGGCGTAGTTGAGCCCGCGCTGGAAGCGATCGGCCTTGGACAGCGCCATGTTGTCGCGCAGGTAGTCGAAGCCGAATTCGTTGTTGGTGCCGTAGGTGATGTCGGCGGCGTAGGCGGCATGCTTGTCGCTGTGCGGCATGCCCGGGTACACCACGCCCACGCTCAGGCCCAGCCAGTTGTACAGCTTGCCCATCTGCGCGGCATCGCGGCGCGCCAGGTAGTCGTTGACGGTGACCACGTGCACGCCCTTGTCTTCCAGCGCGTTGAGGTACACCGGCAGCGTCGCGACCAGGGTCTTGCCCTCGCCGGTGCGCATTTCCGCGATCTTGCCCAGGTGCAGGACCATGCCGCCGATCAACTGCACGTCGTAGTGGCGCATGCCCAGCACGCGTCGGCTGGCCTCGCGGCACACCGCGAACGCTTCCGGCAGCACCTTGTCCAGGGTCTCGCCGCCGGCGATGCGCCCACGCAGTTCCGGGGTCTTGGCCTGCAGCTGCTCGTCGGAGAGCTGCTCCATCTCCGGCTCCAGCGCATTGATCTTGGCGACGATACGGTGGAGCTGGCGCAGTTGGCGCTCGTTGCGGCTACCGAAAACGCGAGTAAGCAGACTGTTGATCATTGAAGGAACCGGTTGGAAAGGAACGCCTCGACGGCCCGATCCCCAGGGAATCGACGGGCCGCAAACGAAACAGGGCGCGATGCGCCCTGTCGATGGCAAAGCACATTGTAGCTTGGGGCGGCGCCCGGCGATTCAAGCGCCGGCACGCCAGCCCCCGCGCGGCTCAACCACGGCCGCGGCGGCCCACCGGAATGGCGCCATCGCCGAGGAACTTGGCCGGGTTCACCACCACCCCGTCCTTCCAGACCTCGAAATGCACGTGGGCACCGGTGGAACGGCCGGTGGAGCCGGCCTTGGCCACTTCCTGGCCGACCCGCACCAGGTCGCCGACCTTCACCGACAACCGCGAATTGTGCGCGTAGCGGGTGACATAGCCATTGCCGTGGTCGACCTCGACCACATTGCCGTAGCCGCCGCGCACGCCAGAGTAGCTGACCACGCCGTCGGCCACCGCCAGCACCGGGTCGCCGACGTTGGCGTGGAAGTCGATGCCCTTGTGGTTGCCGGTACCGCGGCCGAACGGATCGGCGCGGCCGCCGAAGGCCGAGGTGATGTAGCTGTTGCGGATCGGCATCCGCGAGGGCACCGCGTTCTGGTCAAGCTGGTGGTCGAACAGCAGCGATTCCAGCACCGACAGCTGCTGGCCGGAGGTGGCGAACTGCTGCTGCAGCCCGTCCAGTTCCTTGCCGAGCTGCTGCGCGGGCATGTCGTGGCTGGGTTCGTCGTCGCCGCCACCGACGCCGACCGGCTGGTCGAAATCGAACTCGCCGTCCTGCAGCTTGCCCATGCGGGTCAGGCGATCGCCGAGCGCGTTGAGCCGGGTCGCCTGCGCCTGCAGTTCGCCCAGCCGGGCCGCCAGGGCGTTGACCTGGGTCTGCGCGTCGCGGCGCACCTGCGCCAGTTCCTGGTCCTGCCGCTCGAGCTTGGCGCGCATCTGCGCCGAACCACCCCATCCGGCTGCGGCGCTGACGCCGATGCCGAGTACCATGCCGAGGCCGAGCACCGCACCGAGCGCGGCGAGGGGGCGACGATCGGCGAATTCGCGCAATCGCCACGGCAACGTCTTGACCCCCTTTTCACTGGAACGGATTACGATCTTCTTGAACGTCATATGAGTTTTCATGTCTAAGCGAAAGTCCGGCGAAGGCCATACCGCCACGCCGCAGCCGGCGCTGGACGCCGCACTGGCGGACAAGGCGGGCGACCCGTTGCGCCGCGCCCTGTGGCTCGACGCGCTGGACCGGCAGTTACGCCCCCATTTGCCGCCGAACCTGGCGCCCCGTTGCCGGTTGGCCAATGTGAACGGCGAACAGCTCGTTTTTCTCGTTGAGTCTCCGGTCTGGCACGCCCGGGTCAGGCTGGCCGAGGCCGACATCCTTGCTGCGGCCCGTTCCCTCGGGCTGAAAGCCACCAAAGTGACCGTCAAGACTGCGACTGCACCCGCGCATTCCCCAATGCAGCAGGCAAGAAGCACGCCGGCTCCGGTTTCTGCGGCCACGCACAAGGGGTTGCGCGAGGCCCTGGCTTCCCTGCAGGACGTCGTCTCCGCGACGCCCGATGCGACCACGGGCTCCGACCGTGGGCGTCGACGTACGTAGACACGCACGCCGCGACCGACGCATCCTAGCGGGCGTCGGGCGCGAGGTCGTTACCGATTCGTTAAATCGGCGTTAAGGGGAGAAGAAGGAACGGCCGATTGCCGATTCCGTGATACCCACCCGGCCGTCACCGGGTTGAACGGTTCAGGCGTAAGCCGCCGCCCCGTAAGCCACCGGCGCCTGCTGCGCGGCGGATTCGAAGCTGACCCATTCCCAGGCCGCCTGTTCGGCGAGCAAGGCGCGGACCAGCTTGTTGTTCAGTGCGTGGCCGGACTTGTAGCCCTCGTAGGCGCCGAGGATGGCACCGCCGGCGAGGTACAGGTCGCCGATCGCATCGAGGATCTTGTGGCGCACGAACTCGTCGGCGTAGCGCAGGCCGTCGTCGTTGAGCACACGGAACTCGTCGAGCACGATGGCATTGTCCATCGAACCGCCCAGGCCGAGATTGCGCTCGCGCATGTACTCCAGGTCGCGCATGAAGCCGAAGGTGCGCGCGCGGGAGATTTCCTTGATGTAGGCCATCGTCGAGAACTCGATCTCCTGGCGCGACTGCTTGGCCGGGATCATCGGGTGGTCGAACTGGATGGTGAAACCGAGCTTGTAGCCGCCGTCGTAGGGCACGAAACGGGCGATCTTGTCGCCGTCGCGCACTTCCACCTCGCGCTTGATGCGGATGAAGCGCTTGGCCTTGTCCTGCTCGACGATGCCCGCCGACTGCAGCAGGAACACGAACGGACCGGCCGAGCCGTCCATGATCGGCAGTTCGGCCGAGGACAGTTCGACGATGGCGTTGTCCACGCCGAGGCCGGCCATCGCCGACATCAGGTGCTCCACCGTCTGGATCTTGGCCTGGCCGCGGCTCAAACCGGTGCACAGCGTGGTCTCGGTGACCAGTTCGGCATCGGCCGGCACGTCCACCGCCGGATCCAGGTCCACGCGTCGGAACACGATGCCGTGGTCGGCCGGTGCGGGGCGCAGGGTCATGTAGACCTTGTCGCCGCTGTGCAGGCCCACGCCGGTGGCGCGGATCGTGTTCTTGAGGGTGCGTTGCTGGGTCATGGGCAGACAGTCTGGGAACGTCTGTTCGCACGGGAACTGAACAGACAACGAGAATATCACGCGTTTAGCTAAATTTTAACAAAGCGGTCACAGCATCCCATCGGTGCAACGCTGGCCCGTGCCGGCGTCGCGGTCGCAAAAACCTGCCGGGTCGCGGGGACCCGGCAGCAAGGGACACGGCGCGCCGGCCAGGGAGGCGCTCCTGGACGGCGGTGTTGCGGGCCGGCGCGAACGCCGGCCGATGATGCAGACCTCAGTCGGCCTGACGGCGCAGGGCGGGCCGCTTGCTTGCGACGCACTGCGTCGCGAGCGGCCCCGCGCCCGGCCATGGATGGCCGGGCAGGCCCATCCGCAAGCCGGACGGCTGCGCCAAGGACGGCATCAGTCGGCCTGGCGGCGCAGGAACGCCGGGATGTCCAGGTAGTCGCTCGGCAGGTCGGCCGCGGCCGGCGCCGGGGCGGACGCCGCGGTGCTCATCGACTCGCCGCTCGGACGGCGCAGGCCCAGGCCCATCGCACCGCCGACCGCCTTGGACACGGCATCGCCGCCGTGCTCGAAGTCGCCGAACTCCGGCTGGCCGGTGGTGGCGTTGCGCACCAGCTTGATCGGCGCACGCTGCTCCGGACGCTGCGACTGGCGCGACACCGCGCGGTTCAGGCCGGTGGCGACCACGGTCACGCGCACTTCGTCCTGCATGTCCGGATCCAGCACGGTGCCGACCACCACGGTGGCGTCCTCGGAGGAGAAGCCTTCGATGGTGCGGCCGATCTCGTCGAACTCGGCCATGGTGAAGTCCGGGCCGGCGGTGATGTTGACCAGGATGCCGTTGGCGCCGGCCAGGTTGACGTCGTCCAGCAGCGGGTTCTGGATCGCGGCCTCGGCGGCGGCCTGCGCGCGGTCGTCGCCGCGGGCCGAGCCGGTGCCCATCATCGCCAGGCCCATTTCCGACATCACGGTGCGCACGTCGGCGAAGTCGACGTTGATCAGGCCCGGACGCACGATCAGGTCGGCGATGCCCTGCACCGCGCCCTGCAGCACGTCGTTGGCGGCGCGGAACGCCTGGATCATGGTGGCGTTGCGGCCGAGCACGGTGATCAGCTTTTCATTCGGAATGGTGATCAGCGAGTCGCAGTGCTGGCTCAGTTCCTCGATGCCCTTCAGCGCCACCTGCATGCGGCGGCGGCCTTCGAACGGGAACGGCTTGGTGACCACGGCCACGGTCAGGATGCCCATTTCCTTGGCCAGCTGCGCCACCACCGGCGCGGCGCCGGTGCCGGTGCCGCCGCCCATGCCGGCGGTGATGAACACCATGTCCGCGCCCTGCAGCGCGTCCATGATGCGCTCGCGGTCTTCCAGCGCGGCCTGGCGGCCGACTTCCGGGTTCGCGCCCGCGCCCAGGCCCTTGGTGACGTTGGTGCCGAGCTGCAGCTGCAGCTTGGCGCCGCAGTTCTTGATCGCCTGCGAGTCGGTGTTGGCGGTGATGAACTCCACGCCGTCCACGCTGCTGCTGACCATGTGCGCGACCGCGTTGCCGCCGCCGCCGCCCACGCCGACCACCTTGATCACTGCATTGGGTGCCATCTTTTCAATCAGTTCGAAATGCGCCATGTCCGTTTCCTCTTTGAGCCGTGAATGGGGAATCGGGAATGGGGAATCGGATCGCTCCGTTCGCTGTCCCGACACCCGCATTTCGGCGAGTGTTGTTGTTTGGAAGCTGGGAATGGGGAATCGGGAGTGGGGAATCGCAACAGCGCGTCTCCAGCCCGGGACCCTTTCCTCAGCGGAATTGCAAAAAAACCACGCCTACCTACCTTCTCTCACCGCTCTCCACCGATCTCACCGCAGCACCGCCTTTTGCTTTTGCTCTTACCCATTCCCAATTCCCGATTCACCATTCCCGGCTCTCAAAACTCGCCGCGATACCAGTTCTTCAATTTCTTGAACAAGCTGCCGGCGCGGCCGGTCGGCAGCGACGGGCGGCGTGGGTGTTCGATCTGGCTGCCCATCAGCAGCAGGCCCACGCCGGTGGCGTGGACCGGGTTGCCGACGACTTCGCCCAGTCCGGTGACGTGCTGGGGAATGCCCACGCGCACCGGCATCTGCACCATTTCCTCGGCCAGCTCGACCACGCCTTCCATCTTCGAGGCGCCACCGGTCAGCACCATGCCGGCGCGCACCAGTTCCTCGAAGCCGGAGCGGCGCAGTTCCGCCTGCACCATCTCGAAGATTTCCTCGTAGCGGCCCTGCACCGCCTGCGCCAGCGAATGGCGCGGCATGCGCCGCGGCGGGCGGTCGCCGACGCTGGGCACCTGGATGCTTTCTTCCGCGGTGGCCAGCTGCGCCAGCGCGCAGGCGTAGCGCACCTTGATCTGCTCGGCTTCCGGGGTCGGCGTGCGCAGCATGTGCGCGATGTCGTTGGTGACGTGGTCGCCGGCGATCGGCAGCGAGGCGGTGTGGCAGATCGCGCCCTGCACGAACACTGCCAGATCGGTGGTGCCGGCGCCCATGTCCACCAGCACCACGCCCAGCTCGCGCTCGTCGGCGGTCAGCACCGCCACCGAGGACGCCAGCGAGGACAGGATCAGATCGTCCACCTGCAGGCCGCAGCGCTGCACGCACTTGCTGATGTTGGCCGCGGCCGACTGCGCGCACACCACCAGGTGCGCGTGCACTTCCAGGCGCACGCCGGTCATGCCGACCGGGTTGCGGATGCCTTCCTGCGAATCGTCCAGCACGTACTCGCGCGGGATCGCGTGGAGGATGCGCTGGTCGGCCGGGATCGCCACCGCCTTGGCCGCTTCCAGCACGCGGTCCAGGTCGTTCCAGGTCACCTCGCCGTCGCGGATCGGCACGATGCCCGGCGAGTTCTTGCACTGCACGTGGTTGCCGGAGATCGACGCGTACACCGAGCGGATCTCGCAGCCGGCCATCAGCTCGGCTTCCTCGATCGCGCGCTGGATCGACTGCACGGTGGATTCGATGTCCACGACCACGCCGCGCTTGAGCCCGCGCGACTCATGCGAACCGATGCCGATCACCTCGATCGGGTTGCCGGGCGAGTATTCGCCGACCAGCGCGACGACCTTGGAGGTGCCGATGTCCAGTCCAACGATGAGGGATTTGTCGCCTTTGCGGTTCATGTCTTGGAGCCGGGAATAGAGAATCGGGAATGGGGAAGGGAGAAGAGCGGGCTCTCGCGATGGGATGGAGGGTCGGCCAGTGCCGCGTGCCGCGCGGGCTGGGCCGGCGCCGCAGGCTTCTTCTCCTTGCCCGGCTCCTTACTCGGCTCTTTGCTCTCGGGTACCCATGCCACGGTGAATCCGTTGGTGTAGCGAAGATCGGCGCGCGCCAGCGGCGGCTGGCCCGGCTGCAGCAATTGCGGCAGCACCCGGGCGAAGCGCTCCAGGCGGGCGCGCGCGTCGTCGCGGCCGACCACCACCTGCACGCCGTTGCCCAGCGCCAGCGACCAGCTGCCGCGCGCGTCCAGGGCCACGCCCTGCACCGGCAGGCCGACCGGCGCGAACAATGCGCGCGAGGTGTTGTACAGCGCGACCACGTCGGCGGCCTTGGCGTCCGGGCCGGCCAGATGCGGCAGCGCCACGTCGCGCAGTTCGTTGGGCAGGGCGAAGATGCGGCCCTGCTCGGACAGCATGCGGTCCGCACCCCAGCGCGCGAACGGGCGGTGCTCGACGACGCGCACTTCCAGCACGTCCGGCCAGCGCTTGCGCACGCGCGCACTCTCGACCCACGGCAGGCGCTCGATCGCGTCCTGCGCATCCTGCAGGCGCACCGCGAAGAAGCCGCGCCGCGCATACGGCAGCACCACCTGGCGCAACTGCTCGGCGGACACCCGCTTGAAATCGCCGCTCACCTGCAACCGGCTCAGCGGCCAGCGCTCGGCCCCGACCCAGCCGTTGAGCACGGCCACGATCGGCAGCGCGACCAGGGCAAGCGCCAGCAACCAGGCGAGGATGCGCAGGGAGGCGTTCATGCGCGCACCTTCGGGTGCGCGGGAATGGGGAATCGGGAACGGGGAATGGACAAGGCAAAAGCGGCCGCGCACGCGGCACCGCTCTTGCCCATTCCCGATTCCCGACTTCCGATTCCCGGCGTCACAGCGTCTGCTCCAGGATGCGCCAGCACAGGCCGGCGAAATCCACGCCCAGTTGCGCGGCGGCCTTGGGCACCAGCGAGTGGCTGGTCATGCCCGGGGCGGTGTTGACCTCGATCAGTTGCAGGCCGCGCACGCGGTCGCGCATCACGTCCACGCGGCCCCAGCCGCTGCAGCCGGCGGCGGCGAAGGCCTGCAGCGCGAGCTGGCGGATCTCGGCCTCGTCCTCGCCCTGCATGCCCGGGCACAGGTACTGGGTGTCCTCGGCGATGTACTTGGCGTGGTAGTCGTACCAGTCGCCGGCGGGGACGATGCGGATCGACGGCAGCGCGATATCGCCGAGGATGCCGACGGTGTATTCCTCGCCCTGCACCATCTGCTCCATCAGCAGCTCGCCGCGGTAGTCGGCGGCGAAGGCGCGCACCGGCGCCAGGTCGGCCTCGGACAGCACGCGGAACACGCCGACGCTGGAGCCTTCGCAGGCCGGCTTGACGAACAGCGGGTAGCCCAGCGCGGCGGCGGCCGCGGCCAGGTCGGCCTGGGCGTCGATGCGGGCGAAGCCCGGCGTCGGCAGGCCGGCGGCGATCCACACCTGCTTGGTGCGGATCTTGTCCAGGGTCAGCGCGCTGCCGAGCACGTCGGGGCCGGTGAACGACACCTGCAGCGCGCGCAGCAGGCCCTGCAGCACGCCGTTCTCGCCGTCGCCGCCGTGGAGGATGTTGAACACGCGATCGACTTCGCCAGCGCGGATGCGCTCGAGCAAGGCGGGAATGCCGTCCACCGGCTGCGCGTCGACGCCGCTGCTGCGCAGCGCCTCGAGCACGTTGGCGCCGGAGTTCAGCGACACCTCGCGTTCGCTGGACGTGCCGCCGAGCAACACGGCGACGCGGCCGAACGCGGCCGGGTCGGTGACGCGCGGCGGCGGCAGGGTCTGCGCGCTCATGCGTCCGCTCCGCCGGCGAAGCCGTGCTGGGCAATGTGCTGGGCGACGTAGCCGATGTCGCCCGCGCCCATCATCAGCAGCAGGTCGCCGTCCTGCAGCACGTCCGGCAGGACGCTGCCGAGTTCGCCGACCTGGCCGACCACGACCGGCTCGCTGCGCCCGCGCGCGCGGATCGCACGCGCCAGCGAGCGCGCGTCTGCGCCCGGGATCGGCGCTTCGCCAGCCGGGTAGACCTCGCTGAGCACCAGCGCGTCCACTTCCGACAGCACCGCGGCGAAGGCGTCGAACTGGTCGCGGGTGCGGCTGTAGCGATGCGGCTGGAACGCGACCACCAGGCGCTTGTCCGGCCAGCCGCCGCGGGCG
>NZ_AQOJ01000434.1:0-1758 GCF_000364685.1 Xanthomonas sp. SHU 166 | reverse complement strand
TGCCGGCCGGTGCCGCCGCGGCCGCCCGCGCCACCGCGCCGGGCTGCTTCAGTTCGGCCAGCGCCTGCGCGATCGGGCCGTCGCCCGGCAGCACGTCGCCAGCGGTGTAGCCCTCGGCGCCCTCGTCGTCGCCATGCAGGTGGCCCGGAAGGGTCGCTTCGCTGTAGTCGGCGATCGCCGCCGGCTTGTCGGCATCGTCCGCGCTGGCCTCCGGATGCAGCACCACGTCGGGCACGATGCCGCTGGCCTGGATCGACTTGCCGCTGGGGGTGTAGTACCGCGCCGTGGTCAGCTTGACCGAGTCGCCGTTGTCCAGCGGCAGCACGGTCTGCACCGAGCCCTTGCCGAAGGTGCGGCTGCCGACGATGCGCGCGCGCTTGTTGTCGCGCAGCGCACCGGCCAGCACTTCCGAGGCGCTGGCCGAACCGGCATCCACCAGCACCACCATCGGCGCGCCGTTGAGCAGATCGCCGGGGGTGGCGTCGAACTTGGAATCGCTGACCGAGATGCGCCCGCGGGTGCTGACGATGGTGCCCTTGTCGAGCACGTCGTCGGCCACCTGCACCGCCGCGGTCAGCAGGCCGCCCGGATTGCTGCGCAGGTCCAGCACCAGGCCGCGCAGCTTGCCGCCGGCCTGCGCCTGCAGCTGCTGCAACTGCTTGTGGAAATCGGCGCCGGTGTCGGCTTGGAAGGTGCTGATGCGGATGTAGCCGTAGCCGGGTTCGAGCATGCGGCTGCGCACGCTGGCCACGCGGATGGTCTGCCGGGTCAGGGTCACGTCGAACGGCTTGGCGACCTTGTCGCGGGCGATGGTCAGTACGACCTTGCTGCCCGGCTCGCCGCGCAGCGGCTCCATCGCCTTGACCGCGCTGATCGGCTTGCCGTCGATGGCGATGATGATGTCGCCCGAGCGCAGGCCGGCGCGCGCGGCAGGCGTGTCGTCGATCGGCGACACCACCTTGAGCGTGTTGTCCGGCAGCTGCAGCAGCTCCACGCCGATGCCGTCGTAGGCGCCGCTGGTCTGCTCGTCGAAGGCTTCGGCGTCTTCCTTGCTGAAATACGTGCTGTGCGGATCCAGGTCCAGCAGCAGGCCGCGGATGGCGGACTGCATCAGCTTCTTGTCGTCGACCGGATCGACGTAGGCTTCCTTCACCGCGTTGTAGACCGCCACGTAGCGGCGGATCTCGTCCAGCGGCACCTTGGCACTGGCCGATTCGGTGGAATCCGGATCGTCGGCGCTGGCCGCCGGGGCCGTGGGCGTCTGCGTCTCGGCGCGTTGCGCCATCGACGGCAGCGGCGCCAGAGCGAGCAACAGGGCTGCGGACAGGACTACGCGCATGAAGCACTCCGATTGGGGAAGACCCGCACCGTGCACGGCGCGGTTGTCCGGATTATGCGCGAAGCCGAGCTAAATTCGCGTTGAACGTGCCGCGCCGGCGTAGCTCAGCGGCGCTGCAGCCACGACGATGGATCCACCGGCTGGCCATTGCGGCGCAGTTCGAAGTACAGCGCCGGGCGCCCCTGGCCGCCGGAATTGCCGACCTTGGCCACCGCATCGCCGCGCTTGACCTTGGCGCCCGCGTCGCGCAGCAGGGTGTCGTTGTGCGCGTACAGGCTCATGTAGCCATTGCCGTGGTCCACGATCAGGATCATGCCGTAGCCGGTCATCCAGTCGGAGAACACCACCGTGCCGTCGGCGACCGCGGTGACGGTGCTGCCGGCGGGCGCGGCGATCAGCACGCCGCTGCTGGTGCGCCC
>NZ_AQOJ01000433.1:0-5534 GCF_000364685.1 Xanthomonas sp. SHU 166 | reverse complement strand
GCCGTAGCGCGCGATCAGGTCGCCCGACAGCGGCCAGCCCAGGCCACCGACCTTCAGCGGCGGTGCCGAGGCGACCACCTTGGGCGGTATCTTGCCGCCGCCACGCCCGGCCTTCGCCGCGGCCTTGGCCTGCGCCGCCTGTTCGGCCGCCTCGCGTCTGGCCGCGGCGCGGCGCTCGGCCTCGGCGCGGGCGGCGGCGGCACGCAGGTTGGCGAGCAGGGTTTCCAGCGCCTTGGCGTCCTGGCCCAGCGCCTTCTCGCGTTCGCTGCGGTCCTGGTAGCGCTGGTCCAGTTCCGAGACCACGCTGGCGCGCTGCTTGCGGTCGCGCTGCAGCGCTTGGGCCTGTTCCTGCTGGCGGCGCTGGGCCTCGCTCAGTTGCTGCTTCTGTTCGACGACCTCGCGCTGCACCTGTTCCAGCGCCTGCAGCTCGTGGGTCAAGGTCGCGATGCGCTGCGCGCGCTCGCGCTGCAGATAGCGGTGGTACGCCAGCAGGCGGTTGGCATCGGCCACGCGGTCCTGCGCCAGCAGCAGCTTCAGCGGCGCATTGCCGCCGATGGCATAGGCCGCCCGCAGCAGCTGCGCCAGTTCGGCGCGCTGGCGCGTCAAGCCACTGCGCAGGCCATCGCGCTTGCGTTCGAGCTCGGCCAGGGTCTGCTGGTGCCGCTGCAGCGCCTGTTGCGTCTGCGCCAGACTGCGGCCGGTGACGGCGACCTTCTCGTCGGCCTCGCGCAACTGGCGTGCGGCGTCGCCGCGCTTGCCTTCCAGTTGCCGGCGCTCCTCGGCCACGCTCTTCAGCTCGCTGCGCACCTTTTCCAGGCGCTTCTCGGCCTCGCGCGGATTCTGCGCCGCGGCTACGCCGGCGGTCAGCAGCCACGTCAGCGCCAGCAGGCGGCGCACAAGGCCGCGCCAGTGTCCGGGCGCACGCCGCTCGGCCGCGCGGGGCGCGGCGGAATGCGATGGGACAAGCGCGGCTGCGGGCAAGCGAGGGTCCAGTGACTTCAGGCAGGTGTGGATTGTAGCGAAGCGTGTTGTGATCGCCCCACGATTGATTGCGGCCGCATCGTCGGCGCCCGGGAGGTGAAGGATGAAACGCATGCATCTGGCGGTTGTACTGGCGCTGGCCCTGACGGCCGGCCCGGCGTTCGCGGGCGAAGGCATCAGCAAGGTCAACGGCAGCATCACTGCCGACGCCGGCAAGCAGTACGGCGATCTGGAAACGGTCAACGGCAGCATCACCGTCCAGTCCGGCGCCCAGGTGGGCAGCGTGGAAACGGTCAACGGCAGCGTCAAGGTCGCCGACGGCGCGCAGACCAAGGGCTTGTCCACGGTCAACGGCGGCATCACCCTCGGCGAGCGCGCACAGGTCGCCGGTTCCATCGAAACCGTCAACGGCGGCATCTTCGTCGACCGCGGCGGCCGCGTCGGCGGCGGCATCGAGAGCGTCAACGGCAGCATCGGCCTGGTCGCCGCGCAGTTGGACAAGGGCATCGAGACGGTCAACGGCGACATCACCGTCGGCCACGATTCGCATGTCGGTGGTGGCATCTCGATCAACAAGCCCAGCTTCAGCATGTCGTTCAAGCCGACGCGCAAGCCGCGGGTCATCGTCGGCCCGCGTGCGGTGGTGGACGGCCCGCTGCGCTTCGAGCGCGAAGTGACCCTGTACGTGCACCGCAGCGCCAAGACCGGGCCGATCACCGGCGCCACCGCGCTACCCTTCGACGGCGACACCGCGCCGAACAACTGAGCCGTGCCGCGACGACGCGCCCGCCCGGGCGCGTGCGGCTTGCCTATAGAATCCGGGGTTCCCTCGCCATCAGGAGCCCCCATGTCCCGCAAGCTCGTGCTGTGCCTGGCCGCAGCCGCGGCGCTGACCGCGTGCAAACGCGAAGCGCCCGCCCCAGCCGCCGACATCGCGCCACCGGCCGCGGCGCCCGCACCCGCTGCGGCGCCCACGCACGCGTTCTCCACCGGAATCGCACCGGCGGACTTCGCCGAACTGGTCAAGACGCTGTCCTCCGATGCCTTCGAAGGCCGCGGTCCGGGTACGCCTGGCGAAGACAAGACGGTCAGCTACATCCGCGACCAGATGCAGCGCATCGGCCTGCAACCGGGCAACGGCGACAGCTGGTTCCAGGACGTGGCGATGACCGAGACCACCGCGGCGCCGGGCACCATGCTCACCATCGCCCACGACGGCGCAGCGCGGCAGCTGGCCTTCGGCACCGACATGGTGGTGGGCACGCGCACCGGCCAGCCCGAGGTCAAGCTCGATGGCAGCGACATGGTCTTCGTCGGCTACGGCGTGGACGCGCCGGAGCAGAAGTGGAACGACTATGCCGGCCAGGACTGGAAGGGCAAGACCGTGGTGATGTTCGTCAACGACCCCGGCTTCCACACCGGCGATGGCAGCCTGTTCGAAGGCAAGCGCATGACCTACTACGGGCGCTGGACCTACAAGTTCGAGGAAGCCGCGCGCAAGGGCGCCGCCGCCGCATTGATCGTGCACGACACGCCCGGCGCCAGCTACGGCTGGGACGTGGTCAAGAACTCCTGGTCCGGCGCGCAGTACGACCTGCCGGCGAAGGACGATCCGGAGCCGCGCATTCCGGTGCAGGGCTGGCTCACCGCCGAGGCGGCCAAGCAACTGTTCGCCGATGCCGGCCTGGATCTGGCGCAGGCCTACAAGGACGCCAGCAAGCGCGGCTTCAAGCCCATCCCGCTGAAGGCCAAGCTCTCGGTGGACCTGAAGAGCACCATCGCCGAGAAGACCTCGCGCAACGTGGTCGGGGTGCTGCCCGGCAGCAGCCGCGCCGACGAGGCGGTGCTGTACATGGCGCACTGGGATCACCTGGGCAAGCACGAGGGCGAGCCCGGCGACAATATCTACAACGGCGCGGTCGACAACGCCACCGGCGTGGCCGGCATCCTGGAAATCGCCGAGGCGTTCGCGCACCAGCAGCCCAAGCCCGAGCGTTCGGTGGTATTCCTGGCGGTGACGCTGGAGGAATCGGGGCTGCTCGGTTCCAAGTACTACGTGGCGCATCCGACCTTCCCGCTGAACAAGATCGCCGGCGTCATCAACCTCGATGCGATGCCGGTGGCCGGGCGCGCCAAGGACCTGGTGGTCAACGGGTTCGGCAGCTCACAGCTGGAAGACCTGCTCAAGCCGATCGCCGCCGCGCAAGGCCGCGTGCTGCACGCCGAAGACGCGCCGCAGAGCGGGTTCTACTTCCGTTCGGATCACTTCAACTTCGCCAAGGCCGGCGTGCCGGCGCTGTACATCGACGGCGGCGAAGACCTGGTCGACGGTGGCATCGAAGCAGGACGCCGTGCGGCAGCCGAGTACGCCAAGCGCTACCACACGCCAGCCGACGAGTACGACCCGGCGACCTGGAAGCTCGACGGTGTGATCGACGACCTGCAGGCGGTGTACGGCGTTGGCAAGGAACTGGCGGCCGGCGACAACTGGCCGAACTGGTACGCGGACAATCCGTTCAAGGCCGCACGCGACAAGATGATGGGCAGGCCGACGTCGTTGCCCGCGGCCGAGCCTGCCGCCGGCAAGTAGGCGGCGGCTTCCTTAGTGTCGTGGCAGCGGCGCTTCGGCGCCGTTGTCGTCTTTGCCCCCATCGGTCGCGCGGCGCACCGGGCATCGTCGCTGCCGCCACCTCGCGCAGATCGCTTACCGCACGCAGCGGTGCGCGGTTGCCGGACGTCTTCCGAGCGCCTCGAATGCCGATCGGAAGCCCACGCGTAGAGCACTTCGGCCGCGACGAGAGCTACCGCTATAGAAAAGCCCGGGCATGCGCTGCCCGGGCTTTCATGGGATGACGATGACGCATGACGTGACCGCGGCGGCTGACCGCCACGGTCGCCGTCGGCTCAGGCGGCCTGCTTGGTCTGCGCCAGGCTGGCCATGTCGATGACGAAGCGGTACTTCACGTCGCCCTTGAGCATGCGCTCGTAGGCCTCGTTGATCTGCGCCATCTCGATCGTTTCGATGTCGGACACGATGCCGTGCTTGGCGCAGAAATCCAGCATCTCCTGCGTCTCGCGAATGCCACCGATCAGCGAACCGGCCAACTGGCGCCGCTTCATGATCAGGTTGAACACCGTCGGCGACGGATGCGGCTCGGCCGGCGCACCGACCAGGGTCATGGTGCCGTCGCGCTTGAGCAGGGTCAGGAACGCATCCAGATCGTGCGGCGCCGCGACCGTGTTGAGGATGAAATCGAAGCTGTTGGTGTGCGCCGCCATCTCCTCGGCGTTCTTCGACACCACCACCTCGTTCGCGCCCAGGCGCAGCGCGTCGTCGCGCTTGCCGGCCGAGGTGGTGAATAGCACCACGTGCGCGCCCATCGCATGGGCAATCTTCACGCCCATGTGCCCGAGGCCGCCCAGCCCAACGATGCCGACCCTCTTGCCCGGGCCGACCTTCCAGTGATTCAGCGGCGAATAGGTGGTGATGCCGGCGCACAGCAGCGGCGCCACCGCCGCCAGTTGCTCGGCATCGTGGCGAATATGCAGCGTGTATTTCTCGTCGACCACGATGTGATCGGAGTAGCCGCCATACGTGTTCTCGCCGCCGAACATCGGACCGTTGTAGGTGCCGACGAAGCCGTTCTCGCAGTACTGCTCCTCGCCATCGGCACAGGAAGCGCAATGCCGACAGCTGTCGACCATGCAGCCGACACCGGCAAGATCGCCGACCTTGAAGGCACTGACCTGATCGCCCACCGCGGTGATGCGACCGACGATTTCATGGCCGGGCACCGACGGGTACTGGGTGTTGTGCCACTCGTTGCGGGCGGTGTGCAGATCCGAGTGGCAGACGCCACAGTAGAGGATCTCGATGCTGACGTCGTGCGCACCGAGCGCACGGCGCTCGAAGGTGAACGGGGTCAGCGGCTGATCGGATGCCTTGGCGGCGTATCCATTGGCTTGGCTCATGGGGAAGGCCTCGTGGTGGGTGAAAGGGGCCGAAGGGCGGTGCGCATGTAGAGCAATCGATGCCTACGCGGTCGCCTGAGGTGGAAAAGTCTAAGCGGCGGGGCATGAAAGGCACGCATCGCCACATGGAACGGTGCGATGCGCGTCGTCAAAACGCCTCACCGAGTGCGGACTGGCGCACATGTTCGGCTGAACGCCAATGCACTTGACGGTGACATGTGGACGCGCCGACCGGCATTCATCGGCAGATTGCACGTGAGCGGATCTGCAGTCGATGAGAAACGCGCACCAGGAAGTGCGCGCAATGCGTCCAATGACCAGTCACAGGATCGCCTACATGCTCTGTCCACTTTGGACGCAGAGTCGGTTCGATCGTGCAGTAGGCCTTGGCAGGCAGATGCTTGTAGGCAGGGTTGCCGCTTGTCGACAACAGACGCCCAGGAGGCCGTGGAGGAACCGAGCCCCTCTCCCGCCGGGAGAGGGGCTGGGGTGAGGGTACGGCGCGCGCAGCGCCACGCCGATCGGTCACTGCGAGGCTTCGCCCGCCCCCTCATCCGCCCCTGCGGGGCACCTTCCCCCGA
>NZ_AQOJ01000432.1:0-321 GCF_000364685.1 Xanthomonas sp. SHU 166 | reverse complement strand
GCGTACCGGCCAGCCGATCGCCCAACAGCGGCGGGGCGGTCATCGATGCGTTTCCGCATGGGCTGGCGTACGGCAGCATGATGACTTTGCTTGTGGGGTATCTTGGCTTTGGCGCCGTCGCTATAGGTTTGCCATTGATCCTGATGCTTGCGAGCGCACTTGGTGATGCCAATGCTTTCACTCCTGCCTTGGTCGGCACTTCAGTCCTATCGGTGTTCGTCTACTTCATGCTCCGCTTCGACCTCATAGGCTACCGCTACGCACCCGCCCTGTTCGACCGCAACGCTGGCAAGGTCCATGTCTTCAAGGACAACACGCGTC
>NZ_AQOJ01000431.1:0-1263 GCF_000364685.1 Xanthomonas sp. SHU 166 | reverse complement strand
TGGCGGCGGCGGCAGGTGCAGCGGCCGGACGCGCCTTGACCACGCGCACGCCGCGCGCCTTCATCCAGGCGTCGAACTCCTCGGCGGTCATGCGCTTGCCGTTCTGGCTCATGTCGAACCGCCACGGCGTGTTGTCGAAGGCGGTGGCCGGCTTGTAGGCCGCCGGATCGTTCGGCTTCACCGCGCCCGGGGTGGCATTGGCCAGGCTCTGGCAGCCTTCGGCGCGCAGCCGCAGCAGCACGCGGTCCAGCGACTGGTCGCTGCTGTAGGACTGGGTCAGCACGCCGCTGGGCATACCCAGTTGCACGTTGCGGCTGAACAGTTCCGAAGCGACCGGCGCCGCAACCGTGGCCGGCAGCGCTAGCGGCTTGGGCAGCAGATCGCCGGAGCAATCCGGTGCGGCGTGGGCCGCAGGAATCAGGGCGAGCGCGAGCAGGCTGGCCGTCACGATACGCAGCATCGGTTTTTTTCCATTCAGGCGAGTCGACGAGCGAGTGTAGGCAGGCCCCGGCGTGCTTTCAACTGTTACCGGCACTACATGCGCTAAATAATTGGGATTGCTGAAAAAATTCAGCTTGAATGCTTTGTCCATCCTGCAGAAGCGGCTTCAGCCGCGGCAGGCATTTCCAGGACGTCTGTCGCGGCTGAAGCCGCTCCCACAACGACACCGACATACATTTCCCACCCCACAAAAACAAAGCCCGGCACGAGGCCGGGCTTTGCTTGAGACTGGAAGCGTCCGATCAGTTCTGGACGTTCAGCTCGGTACGACGGTTCTTCGCACGGCCTTCCGGATTGTCCGAACCATCCGGGTTGGTGTTCGGGGCAATCGGACGGCTCTCGCCGTAGCCGATCGGACCGACCAGACGCGAAGCGCTGACGCCGTTCTTGGTCAGGTAGTCGTACACGACGCGGGCGCGGCGCTCGGACAGCTTCTGGTTGTAGGCTTCGGTACCCTTCGAGTCGGTGTGACCGGCAACCTCGACGCGCAGGTCGGGGTAACGCTTCAGGATCTCGGTGGCCTCGCCCAGGATCGCCACAGCGTCCGGACGCAGGTTCGCCTTGTTGAAGTCGAAGTTGACGCCCTTCAGGTCGATCGACACCGGCACCGGGCAGCCGTCCGGACCGATGGTCTGGCCAGGCTGGGAGTTCGGGCACTTGTCGTCGCAGTTGTTGACGCCGTCACCGTCGTCGTCCAGATCGGCGCAGCTCGGCGCAGCGGCCGGCGGCGGCGGCGGGGCGACCGGGGCAGCCGGCGGCGGG
>NZ_AQOJ01000430.1:0-1976 GCF_000364685.1 Xanthomonas sp. SHU 166 | reverse complement strand
TGGCGCAATGCGTCGGGACTGAAGTCCCTCCCACCGTGCACCCAGCCAGCGTAGCGCGCGTTCCGTCACGCGTGGTTCCGCAGCGCCGTGGGCCATCCGCCGAGATGGATGTGCACACGTGACGCCCGCCTGACGTCGCTCCCACAGGGATGCGCTGGGCATCCTTGTGGGAGGGACTTCAGTCCCGACGACGCAGGGTGTCAGTCGGGTTTCGGTGCCGCTTGTCGCGGCTGTACGACAGTTGACGCCTGCGCCGGTCTCCGCGCGGCGCGCGCCCTACTCCGGCACGTACGGCGAGGCCAGCACCTGCGGGCGGCGGCCGAGGCCGGCGCCGAGCCGGTCGAGCACGAAGCGCACGTAGAGGTTGGTGCTGAACTGGGTGTAGTCGCGGGCGTTGTTGAACAGCAGGCGGCCGCCCAGGAACAGCTGCGGGGCGATCTGCCATTCGGCCGCGCCGGCGATGTTGTAGGACATGCCGGTCTTGCTCTGCCCGGCGTAGACCGGCGCGACGTAGCGGTCGGTCAGCCCCAGCAGCGCGGCCAGCGAGGCTGCGTCGTAGGCGGCCTGCTGCATCTGCGCGCTGGTCGGGAAGTACGGGCTGTCGTCGCTGCGGAAATGCTGCACGCCGACGCTGGCGTCCACGCTCCAGTTGACCGTGCGCCCGGCGGTGCGGCCGCTCCAGTGCACCGGGAAGCCCAGGTCCACGTAGTCCTGCGGGCTGAAATAGCCGCCCTGGCCGTAGGTGTAGCCGCCCAGGTTCTTGTCGTACTGCATCGCGGTGAGGTTGAGGCCGGCGGTCAGCGACTGGTTCTCGGTGTCCAGCGCGTGCACGTACACGCCCAGGTCGACCTGGCGATGGTCGTTGCTGGCGACGTTGCGGCCGACCAGACGGTCGGCACTGACGCTGGCGTAGCCGCCGAGCAGGCCGTTGTCGAGGGTGGCCGACAGGCGCAGGCCGTTGCTGGTCACGCCGCCCCAGCCGAGTCCGGCGCGGCCGTCGTCGACGCCGCCGAAGGACAGCAGGCTGTCGCTGACCGCGCGGCGGAACACCTGGCCGGAATAGGTGAGATTGTCGCCGGCCTGGCCGCGGTAACCGACGCCGCCGACGATGCGGCGCTCGGGGAAGCCAACCGGGGTGCTGCCCAGCTCGGCGCTGAAGCCGCCGTTCTTGTAGGTCACCGCCATGCCGACGCCGCGTGCGTCCTGGTCCATGCGCCGCGCGCCGTTGCCGTTGGCGGCCATGGTGTACAGCGCCTGGCTGAAGCCGGCCGGGGTCAGCGCCGCGGCGGTGGGGTTGGCGGCGAGGTTGCGGAAGCGGGCGATGTCGGCGGCGCTGAGGTCGGCGCTGCGCGAGGCGTCGCCGAGGATGGCGCTGGCCAGCGTGCCGATCGCGGTGTCGGCGGCGGTGTTGCCGAGCAGGAACGCCGACAGCGGCTCGGCGTACAGCGCCTGCAGCGCTGCCGCCTCGCGCTGTGCGTTGGTCAGCGCCGGGTCGGTGTCGTTGAACAGCTTGTTGTACAGCCCGGTGTTGACCGCATAGGTGCGCAGCGCGTTGCGGGTGGCGTTGCTGTTGCCCTCGGTGAGCAGCAGTTGGTACAGGTCGCTGCCGACCAGGCTGTCGATCGGCGTGCGGTCGGCGGCCAGGGCATCGCCCATCGCCGCGGCCGGGCCGGCGCCGAAGCGGCTGGCGGTGGCATAGCCGGTGCCGAGCGTGCCGGCGTCGAGCAGGGTCGGAGTGAGGTCGACCTGCAGCTTGCCCTCGCCCACCGCGAACTCGCCGTGCAGCGGCACTTCCAGATCGCGCAGCCGGCCCAGGCCGGCCTCGCCGTCGCGGGCGCGGTAGCTGGCGCCGGTGGCGAGGCTGTCGCTGTTCTCGGCCTGCACCTCGCGCAGTTCGTCGAGCACGGTTGAACCGCCGCCGGCGCTGACCGGCGCGGCCGGCTGGCGCAGGGACGCACGCGGCGCCGCGGCCAGCA
>NZ_AQOJ01000429.1:0-12917 GCF_000364685.1 Xanthomonas sp. SHU 166 | reverse complement strand
TGGCCACGTCGGGCGCCGCACGCAGCGGCACCGCTGGCGCATCGGCCAGGCCGCTGCTCACGCGTCCACCCGTTTGCGGGCCAGCGCCTCGCCGGCGCGCTGCGCGCGCTGCAGGCCGGCCTGCAGGTCGGCGACCAGATCCGCACTGGATTCGATGCCCACCGACAGGCGCAGCAAGCCGTCGGAAATCCCGGCCTTGGCGCGCGCCTCGGCGGTCATCGCCGCATGGGTCATGGTCGCCGGATGCGCGATCAGGCTCTCCACGCCGCCCAGCGATTCGGCCAGGGTGAAGTAGCGCAGGCCATCGACGAAGGCGCGCACCTCGGCCTCGCCACCGGCCAGTTCGAAACTGATCATCGCGCCGAAGCCGCGCTGCTGCCGCGCCGCCACCGCGTGGCCCGGATGCGAGGCCAGGCCCGGGTAGTACACCTGGCGCACCGCGGCGTGCGTGGTCAGCAGGTCCACCACCGCCTGTGCGTTCTCCTGGTGCGCGCGCAGGCGCGCGTCCAGCGTGCGCAGGCCGCGCAGAGTCAGGAACGCATCGAACGGCGAGCCGGTCAGGCCCAGCGCATTGGCCCACCACACCAGCTGCTGGTGCAGTTCGGCATCGGCCGCGATCACCGCGCCACCGACCACGTCGCTATGGCCGTTGACGTACTTGGTGGTGGAGTGGATCACCAGGTCGGCGCCGAAGGCGATCGGGGTCTGCAGCGCCGGCGACAGGAAGGTGTTGTCGACCACCGCCAGCGCGCCGGCCTTGTGCGTGGCGTCGATGACGAAACGCAGGTCGGTGATGCGCAGCAGCGGGTTGGACGGGGTCTCGATCAGCACCAGCTTCGGCGCCTGCGCCAACGCATCGGCCAACGAGCGCGGATCGGTCAGGTCGGCGGTGATCAGCGCGAAATGGCCCTTCTTGGCCAACGCGTTGAACAGCCGCCAGCTGCCGCCGTACGCGTCGTGCGGCACCACCAGCTTGTCGCCGGGCTGCAGCAGCGCATTGAGCACCAGGTTGATCGCGCCCATGCCGGTGGCGGTGATCACGCCGCCGGCGCCGCCTTCCAGTTCCGCCAGCGCTTCGCCGAGCAAGTCGCGGGTGGGGTTGCCGCTGCGGGTGTAGTCGTACTGCCGCTTGTTGCCGAAGCCGTCGAAGCTGAAGTTCGACGACAGCACGATCGGCGGGGTCACCGCACCGTAGGCGGTATCGCGGTCGATGCCGGCGCGGACCGCGGCGGTGGCTGCACTACAGGGCAGATCGGTGTCGTGGGCAGTGCTCATGCGGCAACTCCGGTGGGGCGAAGGGCGGTGGCGAGAATCGCGTCGATGCGATCGGTTTCTTTCAGGAAGGCGTCGTGGCCGTAGGGCGAACGCAGCACGCGCAGGCTGCCGCGCGGGCCCAGGCCTTCGACCAGGGTGACCAGGTCCGACAGCGGCACCAGGCGGTCGCCTTCGACCGCCACCACCACCGTGGGCACGGCGACGGCGGCCGGCTCGATGCGGTGCAGGTCGATGGATTCGGACAGGCGCAGGTAGGCGTTGACCTGGGTGCGCGCCACGTACTGCGCGCCGGCGGCGTCCAGGTAGTCTTCGGCGGCGACGCGGACGCGGCCGTTGATCACTTCCGGCGCCGCGTCGAAGCGTTCGCCGAACTCCTCCGGAGTGCGGTAGCTGAGCATCGCGAACTGCCGCGCCAGCGACAGCCCGTGGCTCTCGGCGCATTGCAGCTGGCCCAGTGCCACGGCGCGGCGCTGCAGCGCGCGCCAAGCCGCGGCATACGGATGCGCGCGGTGCGCGCCGCTGACCGCAATCAGCTTCTGCAGGCGCTGCGGATGCCGCACCGCCAGTTGCAGGCCGACCAGCGCACCGTAGGAGTAGCCGACGAACCCGTGCAGTTGCGCGATGTCCAGCGCGTCCAGCAGCGCAGCGATGGCATCGGCCTGGTCGGCACTGTCGATCGGCGCGTCCAGGCTGCCGTCGGCGCCGACGAAATCGAACGCCAGCAGCCGCCGCTGGGTGGGATCCAGCGCCCGCCCCGGCCCGACCAGGCCTTCGGCCCAGCCCTTCTCGGGAAAACTGGCGTTGGCGGCGAGGTGGCGGTGCGCGGAGATGCCGCCAGCGACGAACACCACCGGCGCGGCAGCCGGGCCGCTCAGTTCGTAGCGCAGGCGCAGCAGTTGCACACCGGCGTGGCGCAGTGGCAAGGCGACCGCGATCTCGCCACGCATCGCGTGCACGCCGTCGGCCGGCGCGGCAACGCGGTCGTGGGACGAAGTGGCGGAGGTGGGGCGATCAGGCGAGTTTACGAGGCGCATGGCGGTATCCGGAGAGGAACGGCCATCGAGCTTCGCGGAGCTCGCGTTCGCCATGCAGAAGGCATGGATCGAACCATCTTTCGGCGGACGCGTGGGTCCCCGCAGGATTTGGCACCTACACGGGCGCTTGCGCGTCCGCTGGCTGCCCCGGCATCAAAGGGCCTGTCCCTCCGCCGGTCTCGATGGTGGAGCCACGATGCCAGCGATTTTCGGCCATGTCAATCTCTTTATTCGGATGAAGCGATATGATTTTTCGATCCCTGGCCTCGGCCATACTCCGCTTCCCCCATCGCTGCCCCTGTCCGTGCGCCGACGCCGCTCCCGCCGCTGGCTTGCCGTGGTCCTGTCGCTGGCACTGGCGAACGGCACGCCTGCGCAACCGCTGCTGCGCTGGAATGCCCCGCGACCCGAACCACAACCACCGCCAGCGTGGCTGCAGGTGAGCGCCCGCGACAGCGGCCTGCGCGAGGTCGCACTGGGCAATCCGCTCGGCGGCCCTGTGCAGATCCGCCTGCTCGGCGACAGCGCCGGCTTCACCGCCGTCCCCGCGCTGCCGTTGACCGCGGAGCTGGCCGCCGGCGAGCGCCGCGTGGTCGCGCGCCTGTATCCGTCCGGCGACCTGACCGAGCCCAGCGGCGACGGCGCCCGGCTGCGCATCGAGGCGGTGCCCGGTTCGCCGCGCGCCCATGCCGACCCGGCGCTGTACGCCCTGCCCTTCGCCGACCGCCCGGTGCGCATCGACCAAGGCTTCGGCGGCGCCTTCAGCCATCGCGATCCCGCCAATGCCTATGCGCTGGACTTCGCCCTGCCCGAAGGCACGCCGGTGCTGGCCGCGCGCGCGGGCGTGGTGATGGAGGTGCGCGACGACTTCCGCGAGTCCGGCACCGACCCGCGCCTGAGCCAGGCCGCCAACCTGGTGCGGGTAGTGCACGCCGACGGCAGCATGGCGATCTACGCACACCTGGCCCCCGGCGGCGTGCAGGTGCGGGTGGGCCAGGCCGTGCAGCGTGGCGACCGCCTCGGCCTGTCCGGCAACACCGGCCTGAGCAGCGGCCCGCACCTGCATTTCGCCGTCCAGCTCAACCGCGGCCTGCGCCTGGAATCGGTGCCGTTCCGGATGGCCGGCCCGCTGGGCGAATTGCGCTTCGCCCACCCCGCCCCACCCTGAGCGCGCCGCCTACCGTTCGTCGGCAAACGCATTGACATTCGCCAAGTGTATTGATGTATTAATACACATGGATGCAACCCACCTCCACGTCCAACCCAGCGCCCCCGAGCCGATCTACCGGCAGATCGCCGAGCAGATCCGCCGCCTGGTCGCCGCCGGGCAACTGCGCCCGGGCGACGGTCTGCCCTCGGTACGCGAGGTCGCCGCGGTCCACGCGGTGAACCCGATGACGGTCTCGCGCGCCTACAGCCAGCTCGAAGCCGAGGGCGTGCTGGAACGCCTGCGCGGCCGCGGCATGGCGGTGGCCGCGACCGCCGCCGCACCGCAACGGCAGCGCCTGGAGTTGATCGAACCCCGGCTGCAGGAACTGGTCCGGCATTGCCGCGAACTGGGCCTGCCGGCGCCTCCCGTGATCGAACGTCTTGAACAGTTGTTTGGAGAACCTGGCGATGAGTAGCGTGGCGATGCAGAGCGCAATCCAGACCGATCTGGACATGGACCTGCCGCTGGCGGCGCACGACCTGCACCTGGCGTTCGGTGCCAGCGACGTGCTGCGAGGCGTGGGCCTGCAGATCGGGCGCGGCGAGGTGGTCGGGCTGATCGGCCGCAACGGCGCCGGCAAGAGCACCCTGTTGGCCTGCCTGCTCGGCCTGCTGCAGCCGCAGCGCGGCCAGGCGCAGGTATTCGGCGGTCCGGCGCTGCGCCTGGACGACGCGCGCAAGGCGCGCATCGGCTTCGTGCCCCAGCAGCCCCAGGCCTTCGGCTGGATGCGCGTGACGGAACTGCTCGCCTTCGCCGCGCAGCTCTATCCACACTGGGACGCGCAGCGCGCCGACACGCTGCTGCAGCGCTGGGAACTGGACCGCCGCCAGCGCATCGACAGGCTTTCGCCCGGCCAGGCCCAGCGCCTGGCCCTGGTGCGCGCACTGGCGGCGCGGCCGGCGCTGCTGGTGCTGGACGAACCGGCCTCGGCGCTGGATCCGGTGGCGCGCCGCGACCTGATGCGCGAGATCGTCACCGAAACCTGCGACGCCGGCACCACCGTGCTGTTCTCCAGCCACATCGTCAGCGACCTGGAACGGGTGGCATCGCGCGTGGCCTTCCTGCACCAGGGCCGGCTGCTGCTCGACCAGCCGCTGGACGAGCTCAAGGACAGCGTGTTGCGACTCACGCTGCCGCCGGCCGCCGCCGCGCTGCTCGGCGACGCCGTGCTGCGCGACGAACTCGCACGGCGCCGCATCGCCGACGGCGGCACCGCGGTGCTGCTGCACGCCAGCGAACCGCCTTCCGCCCTGCTCGGCGTGCCCGGTCTGCGAATCGACCGGCTCGGCCTGGAGGACCTGTTCATCGAGGTGGCGGGATGAAGCGCCTGCTCGCCGATCTGCGCCTGCTGTACGCGGCATCGGGCAGGACCCGATGGGTCTACCCCTGGGTGATCGCCGCGGCATTGGCCCTGACGTGGGTCGACAATCCACCATCGCCGCTGGTGCTGACCTGCCCCATCGTGCTACTGCTCTGGGCACGACTCGGCGCACGCTTGCTGAGCCTGCTCGAGCAGGCGCATCGCCTGCGCCTTCCGGGGCTACGCAGTCGCTTCGCGCGCCTGTTCGCATTGGCGGTGACCGGCACCGTGCTGTTGCCAGTCCTGCTTTACACGCCGCGCGGCAGCGATCCCAGCCTGACGGCACCGACGCTGCTGCTGTGCGCGTCCGGCGGGCTGCTGCTGGCGACAGCGCCGGCGTGGTCCAGTACCGCACTGCTGTGCCTGCCGCCCCTCGGCTTCATGCTGCACTACTGGGTCGGCGTGCCATTGGACGCGTACCCGCGCAGCACCATGCTGGCCATCGCTGCAGCGTGCGTCGCGGGCGCGACGTGGGCCTACCGCCGCGCCAGCACGCCTCGGCCCGTCGCGCTCGCGCCCTGGCTGCGTCCGCTGTGGATGAACCTGCAGCCACGCCTGCCCGGCGATGGCGCGATCAGGCAGGTGGTCGCATCGCAAACCGGGCGCCGTGGGTGGATGCAGGGCATCGCGCGCCCCAGCGTTCCCTCGGGCCTGCACGGCGCACCGGAACGCGCCATGCGCTTCGCACTCGGTCCAGGTTTCGCTCCCGGCAGCGCGGCCGGCACCGCGCTGGCCGTCCTCGTCATGCCGTCGCTGGTGTTGCTGTGGACGCTGCTGCTGGTGGGCACGCAATCGCCGACGCTGCCGCTGATCCTGGCCAACGTCATGGCCAACCTGTCCAGCGCGAAGTTCCTGCAACGACTGTGGCTGTGGCGCAAGCACGGCAACCTCGGCCTGATGGAAAGCGCCCTGCTGCCCGGCATGGGCGCACCCGGGCAGATCGGCACGCTGTTCAACCAGGTGGTGCTGAAATGCGCGATCGCGGCGATGCTTCCGTGGCTGGGCCTGTCCTGGCTGCTCGGGCTGCTCAGACACGCCCCGACCGCCTACTACCCACTGACGGTGTCGATCACCCTGACCGGGACCCTGCTTGCCAGCACCATCTTGCTGGCCTGCCTGCGCTGGCCGCGCAGCGTGTTGGCGCTGGTCGTGGCGCACTGCGCACTGACGCTGCTGGGCGCCATCAGCATCGGCCAGGTCGGCCTGCCCCGCGCGGTGGCACCGCACTGGCTGGCACCAGCCTGGAGCCTGCTGCTGCTCGGCATGGTCATCGTCTACAACCTGGTGGCACGCCAATCCAGCAAACGCCCGCACCCCTGGCTGCTCAACTGAACGGCCGCAGCAGGAAGCCCGCTATAATCGCGGGCTTCCTCCGTTGCCGATGACGCCCTTCCGGGCGTGCCGCCCATGTCCGAAGTCGCCACCGAAGCTGCGCGCCGCCGCACCTTCGCCATCATTTCCCACCCCGACGCCGGCAAGACCACGCTGACCGAAAAGCTGCTGCTGTTCGGCGGGGCGATCCAGATGGCCGGCTCGGTGAAGGGCCGCAAGGCCGCCCGCCACGCCACCTCGGACTGGATGGCGCTGGAAAAGGAACGCGGCATCTCGGTGACCTCGTCGGTGATGCAGTTCCCGTACGAAGGCAAGATCATCAACCTGCTCGACACCCCCGGCCACGCCGACTTCGGCGAGGACACCTACCGCGTGCTCACCGCGGTGGACTCGGCGCTGATGGTGATCGACGTGGCCAAGGGCGTGGAAGAGCGCACCATCAAGCTGATGGAGGTGTGCCGGCTGCGCGACACGCCGATCATGACCTTCATCAACAAGCTCGACCGCGAGGGCAAGGATCCGATCGACCTGCTCGACGAGGTGGAGACGGTGCTGGGCATCGAATGCGCGCCGGTGACCTGGCCGATCGGCATGGGCCAGCGCCTCAAGGGCGTGGTGCACCTGGTGACCGGCGAAGTGCACCTGTACGAGCCCGGCCGCAACTTCACCCGCCAGGATTCGACCATCTTCCCGTCGCTGGACGCGCCCGGCCTGGCCGAGAAGATCGGCGAACAGATGCTGGCCGACCTGCGCGAGGAACTGGAACTGGTGCAGGGCGCCAGCCACGCCTTCGACCTGGACGCTTACCGCGCCGGCAAGCAGACCCCGGTGTTCTTCGGTTCGGGCGTCAACAACTTCGGCGTGCAGCCGCTGCTGGACTTCTTCGCCGAGCACGCGCCGCCGCCGCAGCCGCGCGCCACCACCGGCCGCCAGGTGCAGGCCGGCGAGGACAAGCTGACCGGCTTCGTGTTCAAGATCCAGGCCAACATGGACCCGCAGCACCGCGACCGCGTCGCCTTCATGCGCATCTGCTCTGGCCGCTTCGCCGCCGGCATGAAGACCCTGCACGTGCGCACCGGCAAGGAGGTCAAGCTGGCCAACGCGCTGACCTTCATGGCCAGCGACCGCGAGATCGCCGCCGAGGCCTATCCCGGCGACGTCATCGGCATCCACAACCACGGCACCATCTCCATCGGCGACACCTTCACCGAAGGCGAGTCGCTGTCGTTCACCGGCATTCCCAACTTCGCCCCGGAACTGTTCCGCCGCGCGCGCCTGCGCGACCCGCTCAAGCTCAAGCAATTGCAGAAGGGCCTGGCGCAGCTGTCCGAGGAAGGCGCCACCCAGTTCTTCCGCCCATTGATGAGCAACGACCTGATCCTCGGTGCGGTCGGCACGCTGCAGTTCGACGTGGTCGCCTACCGGCTCAAGGACGAGTACGGCGTGGACGCCAGCTTCGAACCGGTGGGCGTGGTCACCGCGCGCTGGGTGCACTGCGACAACCCCAAGAAGCTGGAAGAGTTCCGCGAGAAGAACGCGATGAACCTCGGCATCGACGCCGCCGGCGAACTGGTCTACCTGGCGCCGACCCGGGTCAACCTGCAACTGGCGCAGGAACGCGCGCCGGACGTGCGCTTCGCCGCCACGCGCGAACACGCGCACAGCGTGGCGGTGGAATGACCGCCATGTGACCGCGGGCGTGCGCCGGCTGAGCGCACGCCCAACCGGCGGCGCCGTGTTGCGCCGCAGCGGATGCGAACCGCTCGCAATTGCGGTACCGTGCGGGCCCATGGATGCAGACCGGTCGCCCGCCTACTCGAACGCCGACGCGCAGCCTTCCACGGACTGGCGCGACGAACTGGCCAGCGCCCTGACCCACGGCCTCGGCGCCATCGCCGCGCTGGCCGGCGGCTCGGTGCTGATCACCCTGGCCGCCATCTACGGCGACGGCTGGCAGCTCGCCACCGCCATCGTGTTCAGCGTCACCTTGCTGCTGCTGTACGTGGCCTCGACGCTGTACCACGCCATCCCGCATCCCGGCGCCAAGGCGCGCCTGCAGATCTTCGACCACTGCGCGATCTACCTGCTGATCGCCGGCACCTACACCCCGTTCACCCTGATCGGCCTGCGCGGCCCGTGGGGCTGGGGCCTGTTCGCAGCGATCTGGACCATCGCCGTGGCCGGGGTGATCTTCAAGCTGTTCTTCACTGGTCGCTTCCGCCTGCTGTCGACCATCCTGTACATCGCGATGGGCTGGCTGATCGTGGTGGCGATCGAACCGCTGCTGCGCTCCGTCGACGCCTGGACCCTGGGCTGGCTGCTGGCCGGCGGCCTGTTCTACACCCTGGGCACCTACTTCTACCAGCGCGACACCGTGCGCTACTTCCACGCCATCTGGCATCTGTTCGTCCTCGCCGGCAGCGTCTGCCACTTCGTGGCGGTGACCGGCCAGGTGCTGTAGGCAGACCATCGGCCGTTCGCCGGCGTCCCGAACACCCGCCCTCCCAGGGCGGCATGACGGACCGCTCTGCGATCGCAACACCTATTCACGCACTCGCTTGGAATGTCGAGCGCATGGCGTGCGCTCTGCAGCAATGCCGATCAGCTCTTGCGCTTCTGACACGCTCCAGCAGAGACGATCATGTGCGATGGATGCTGGTTGACATAGCGGTGCTTCGTCGCGAACGCCCCATCCGGTTCCGTTTCGAGGTTGTCGGAGACATGGATCGTGAAGGTTCCAACTTCCGAGAATGCGGCAACCACGTTCTCCTTGCCTTCCGCATCCCAATACATCCCGGCCGCGATGGCAGGCGTAATAACCACGCGCCCACCGGTTGCCGAAACGCCCTGGCACTGGGTCTCGCTGTCCATCAAAACAAGGAATCTTCCGCTCGGCGCCAGAATGCCCACTTCAATCGGATCGATGTTCCCGACGTCGATGCGCACAACCTGCGCCGGATCCACATCCGCCTGAGACGCGCCACCCACCGGCGACACGAGACAAAAGGCAGCGACGGCGAGTGGAAACCTGCCGAAGCGCTTGGCTGACTCTCTCACACGCATCCCCTGTCAAATGCACCGACGACCGCTGATTGACCGGGACCAAGGGTGATGCACTGCGATGCTGTAGGCGGCCAGAAAGCCACCTTCACCATCGAGTACCTTGGAATCGCCGTCAGCGATCTCCGGCTCTTCCCGTGAGCGGCAGCGTCTGATCCCGCAGGCAGCCCACATGCATCATGCATCCCCGGTGTGGACGCGGACAACGCCCATCGGGCCCGCCATCCCTTCCGCTTTCGCACCCCGTGCACGGCGGCTGCCTAGGATGGCCGCATGGCTCGCGACCCCGCTTCCGCATCCCGCTCCTGGCCCTGGCGGCGCAACGACGGCCGCCTGCGGCGCTGGCCGTTCGTGCTCGGCGCGCTGGTGCTGCTCCTGCTCGTCATCATCCTGATCTTCGACTGGAACTGGTTCAAGGCGCCAGTGGAACGCGCGGTGCAGGCGCGCACCGGCCGCGCCTTCCATATCGACGGCAACCTCGACGTGGACCTGGGCCGCATCATCACCGTGCGCGGCGATCGCCTGCGCTTCGCCAACGCCGACTGGTCGAAGCAGCCGCAGATGGCCAGCGCCGACCGCGCCGAACTGGACATCGCGCTGTGGCCGCTGCTGCGCGGACGCGTGCGTATCCCCGAGATCCGCCTGACCAAGCCAGACCTGCTGCTGGAAACCGGACCGAACGCACAGCCCGGCAACTGGGTGTTCGGCCAGTCCGACGGCGGCCGTCCGGTCGTGCTCGGCGCCCTGCGGGTACAGCAGGGACATCTGCGCTTCCAGGATCCGGCCGGGCGCACCGAGATCGACATCGCCGTCGACAGCCAGGTCGGGCAGCGCCGCCGTGGCGATGCCGCCCCGCCGATCGCGGTCAGCGGCGACGGCCGCTGGCGCGGCAATCCCTTCACCCTGAGAGGCAGTACCGCCTCGCCGCTGGAACTGAGCGAGAGCGACCATCCGTTCCGCGTCGACCTGCGCGGCAGCGCCGGCAGCACCCGCGCGCACATGCGCGGCACCCTCACCAATCCGTTCCAGTTGCGCGTGTTCGACCTGCAACTGCAACTGGCCGGCACCGACATGGCCCACCTGTATCCGCTGCTCGGCATCGCCATTCCCTCCACCCCGCCCTACCAGTTGGACGGACGCCTGCAGCGCGACGGCGATCGCTGGCGCTACCAGGACTTCCGTGGCCGCGCCGGCGACAGCGACCTGGCCGGCACCGTGCAGATCGATACCGCTGGGCAACGCCCGTTCCTGCGCGCCGACCTGCGTTCGCAGCGGCTGGATTTCGACGACCTGGCCGGCTTCGTCGGCGCACCGCCGCGCACCGGCGCCGGCGAGACCGCCAATGCCGAGCAGAAGGCGCAGGCAGCCAAGCTCGCCGCCACCGACAAGGTGCTGCCGTCCACCCCATACGACCTCGGCAAGCTGCGCGCGATGGATGCCGACGTGCGCTGGAAGGCGCAGCGCATCAATGCGCCGTCGCTGCCGCTGGACGACATGGATGCGCATCTGAAGCTCGATGACGGCGTGCTGCTGCTGCAACCGCTGAACTTCGGCGTGGCCGGCGGCGATCTGCGCTCGGACATCCGCATGGATGCACGCAAGCCCACGCTGTTCACCCGCGCGCAGGTGTCGATCCGCGGCGTGCAACTGGGCAAGCTGTTCCCCGACGGCAAACTGGCCAAGGAAGCGGCGGGCGCGATCGGCGGCGAGATCGCGTTGGCCGGCAGCGGCAACTCGATCGCGCAGATGCTCGGCAGCGCCGACGGCAGCGTCGCCGTCGGCATGGGCAAGGGCCGCATCAGCAATCTGGTGATGGAGCTGGCCGGCCTGGATATCGCCGAATCGCTGAAGTATCTGGTGACCAAGGACCGCGAGATCCCGGTACGCTGTGCGTTCGGCGACTTCGGCGTGCAGCACGGAGTGATGACCTCGCGCGGCCTGGCCTTCGACAGCACCGACACCCTGCTGGTCGGCAGCGGCACCATCGACCTGGGCCAGGAACGCCTGGACCTGCTGCTGAAGGCGCAACCCAAGGACCACAGCATCCTCGCCCTGCGCTCGCCGCTGCGCGTCGGCGGCACCTTCAAGGACCCCAGCTTCCGCCCCGACTTCAAGGCCCTGGGCCTGCGCGGCGCGATCGCCGTCGCCCTGGGCAGCATCGCCCCGCCAGCCGCCCTGCTGGCGACCATCGAGACCGGGCCGGGCAAGGATATTCAGTGCGGGCGGTGAAGCCGGGAGTGGGGAATCGGGAATAGGGAATCGCGAGAGCAAAAGCGCGTTCCGCGTATCGATCTTGTCAGGCGACGATGCACGGATGACTGCAGGGGATCGTTGCTTTTGACTTCCTATTCCCGATTCCCCACTCCCGATTCCCAGCCCCTCAGCTCCTGATGTACTCCTGCAACTGATCCAGCTCCTCGCGCTGCTCTTCGATCACCGCCTTGACCAGGTCGCCGATCGAGATCACGCCGATCACGGTGCCGGCGTCCACCACGGGCAGGTGGCGGATGCGTTGCCCGGTCATCAGTTCCATGCACTGCTGCACGCTCTGCGACGGGTCCACGGTGTGCACCCTGCTGCTCATGATGTCGCGCACCGGCGTGGTCGCCGAGGAGCGGTCCTGCAGGACCACCTTGCGTGCGTAATCGCGCTCGGACAGGATCCCGGACAGCTGTCCGTCCTGCAGCACCAGCACCGCTCCGATGCCCTTGGCGGCCATCAGCCGCAGCGCCTCGATCACCGCCGTGTCCGGCGCGACCGCGTGGATCTCATTGCCCTTTTCGCTCAAGACCTGCCGTACCGTCCGCATCGCTGCCTCCCGGTTCGCTGGATCGCACGGCCGAGCATACTCCTTCGCCCGGTGCACGCCAGGTCTCCACCAGGTACAGCGGACGTTGCTTGGATTCCTCGTACAGCCGGCCCAGGTATTCGCCGATCAGGCCCAGCGCGATCAGTTGCACGCCGCCCAGGAACAGGATGACCGCCATCATCGTCGGCCAGCCGGCCACCGGGTCGCCCCACAGCGCCGCCTTGACCACCACCCAGATCGCGAACAGGAAGGCGCCCACCGCCGTCGCCAGGCCCAGGTAGGTGGCCACCCGCAACGGTGCGGTGGAGAAGCCGGTGATGCCGTCCAGGGCGAAGTTCCACAACCGCCACAGGCTGAACTTGCTGCGCCCGGCCAGCCGCGGCGCACGCCGGTACGGCACCGCCAGGCGGCGGAAACCGATCCAGCCGAACAGGCCCTTCATGAAGCGGTGGCGCTCGCGCAATTGCCGCAGCGCAGCCAGCGCGCGCGGCGACAGCAGGCGGAAATCGCCGGTATCGGCGGGGATCGGCGTCTTCGACAGGCGCCCGATCACCCGGTAGAACAGCGCCGCGGTGCCGCGCTTGAGCCAGCCCTCGCCTTCGCGCACTAGGCGCGTACCGTAGATATCGTCGTAGCCGGCGCGCCAATGCGCGACGAACTGTCCGATCAGTTCCGGCGGATCCTGCCCATCGGCGTCCAGCAGCATCGCCGCGCCGCGATCGACGCAGTCCAGACCGGCGGTCAGCGCCAGTTCCTTGCCGAAATTGCGCGACAGGCGCAGCGCGCCGACCCGCGGATCGGACGCGGCCAGCGTCTGGATCGTCTCCCAGGTCGCAT
>NZ_AQOJ01000428.1:0-2435 GCF_000364685.1 Xanthomonas sp. SHU 166 | reverse complement strand
GCTGCCGTCGTCGACGTACAGCACCCGCCCCTCCAGTCCCGGCACGGCGTCGAGCGCGGCGAGGATGCGCGGGTGCAGCAGCGGCAGGGTCTGCGCCTCGTTGAACGCAGTGACGACGACGGTGAGACGTTCGGATTCCATCGGCGGATGGTACGGAGCCGCCTGCACGTTCACCAGCGGCGGGCGTATCGCCTAACGAACTGTTGCCTTCTCCCACCGGGAGAAGGTGCCCCGAAGGGGCGGATGAGGGTACGTCTGCCGCCGAACCCCACCACGCTCACGTGCCGGCCGTACCCTCACCCCAACCCCTCTCCCGTGGGGAGAGGGGCTCAAGCTACGGCGCCTGCAGGTAGGCCGGGCCGCCCAGTTGCCGGGTCTGGCGCTGGATCCAGTTGGCGCGTCCCTGCACGTACGGGCCGGGACGCGCGGCGTTGTAGCGCTGCGGCGCCGGCAGCACCGCCGCCAGCAGCGCGCTCTGCGCCGGCGTCAGCTGCGCCGCGTCCTTGTTCCAGAAGCTGCGCGCCGCCGCCTGTGCGCCATACACGCCGTCGCCGAACTCGGCGACGTTGGCGTACACCTCCAGAATGCGCTGCTTCGACCACAGCGCCTCGATCAGCACCGTGTACCAGGCCTCCAAGCCCTTGCGCAACCAACTGCGGCCTTGCCACAGGAACACGTTCTTGGCGACCTGCTGGCTGATGGTGCTGGCGCCGCGCAGACGCCCGCCGCGCGCGTTGTGGTCGCGCGCCTTCTCGATCGCATCCAGATCGAAACCGTGATGGCTTGGGAAGCGCTGGTCCTCCGCGGCGACCAGGGAGATCGGCAGGCTCGACGCGATCTGCGCGGTGTCGCGCCAGTCGTACGCGATGCGGTACGACCAGTCGCCACTGGCCCAGGCACCAAGCTGGCGCTCCAGCATCATCGCCGAGAACGGCGGGTCGACGAAGCGCAGCAGCAACACCTGCGACACGCTCGCCAGCACGAACAGCAACGGCGCCAGCAGCAGCCAGCGCCGCCAGCGCCTGGCCCGCGGACGCGCCGGCAGGGCGCCACTTGCATCGCGGCGCCCCGCCCCCATTCCTATGCTTTCTTCGATCTGGTCCACCGTGACGATCCACTCTCGTGCGGTCGCCATCTTCCCATGCGCAGCGAGGCCGCAATGCATTCTTCCGACGATCGTCTGACCCGCTTCCTGCTCCCCGGCGCCGGCGTGCGCGGCGTGCACGTGCGCCTGCACGACACCTGGCGCGAGATCCTGGCGCCGGCCAGCTATCCCGCCGCGGCCACCGAACTGCTGGGCGAGGCCTGCGTCGCCGCGGCCCTGTTCACCGGCCATACCAAGGTCGACGGGCGCCTGTCGGTGCAGTTGCGCAGCCAGGGCGCGCTGCGCACCCTGTTCGCCGAGTGCACCGCCGCCGGCACGCTGCGCGGCATCGTCCAGTTGGGCGAGGGTCAGGACGCGCCGCGCGACCTGCGCGTGCTCGGCGACGATGCCCTGCTGGCGATCACCATCGAGAACCCCGGCCTGGACCCGCGCGAACCGCAGCGCTACCAGAGTCTGGTGGCGATGTCCTCGGCCGAGCTGGACGAAGCCTTCGAGGACTACTTCCGCCAGTCCGAGCAGTTGCCGACGCGGCTGATCCTGGCCGCCGACGGTACGCACGCCGCCGGCCTGCTGTTGCAGAAGCTGCCGGGCGACGCCGGCGACGAGGACGGCTGGAACCGCGCCGGCGCGCTGTTCGAGACCGTCGGCGAGGCCGAACTGCTGGCCACGCCGGCCGAAACCCTGCTGCACCGACTGTTCCACGAGGAAACCCCGGAACTGCTCGGCGACCGCCCGCTGCGCTTCGGTTGCTCGTGCTCGCGCGAGCGGGTCGCGGCGATGCTGCGCTCGCTCGGCGAGGAAGAAGCGCGGGCGGCTGCCGAGGCGACCGGCCAAGTTGAGATCCGCTGCGAGTTCTGCGGCCGCCACTATGACTTCCCCTTGACGGAATTCGGAGTATTGTTTGCCGTAACGCAGGCTGAACCGACGTCCTCGGAGCGCTTGCACTAGCTGAAACGCGCGTCGCGACCGGGGAGTCCGACTTGTTAAAGAAACATAAACCCTCTAGCATCGACCACCCTGTCCGGCGGGAACTTTCGTGCCCGCCCCAAGTCTCAGATTGCTGATGCGACCCTTCCTGCGCCTACCGCTCGCCCTGCTGATCGCCCTTGCGGCGAGCACGGGCGCGCACGCGCAGAGCAAGCCCGCCACTGGTCACGACCGCACCGTGTTGCCGGTCTGGAACAAGGGCAGCGGCAAGGTCGAGGCGCTGCTGTACCTGGAGCCCACCGGCGAACAGGCGGTCGGCGCGCGCTGGCATTTCGGCCGCAACTCCCTGGATGCAGCGTTCGGCCTGTCCTCCGGCGACTCGCTGGGCCTGCTGTGCAACAGC
>NZ_AQOJ01000427.1:0-10192 GCF_000364685.1 Xanthomonas sp. SHU 166 | reverse complement strand
CCAGCCACTGCATGCTGGCCAGCCTGGGCGACGACGACGGCACCACCGGCCACCATGTCGCCGCCACCACCACCTTCAACCGCCCCGGCGGGCGCCTGTCGCTGTCGGCGGGCACCGGCCGCGAGAACCTCCCCGCCTGGCTGGCCGGCGCCAACAAGACGCCGTCGATGCGGATGGAGCAGAACGACCTGACCGTCTTCGCACAGCAGAACATCGGCCGCGAGGGCTTCGTCTCGATCGGCGGCACCTACGCCAAAGCCCGCCTGGTGCCGATCGCCGACGCCACCCCGGCCATGCTCGACCGCTGGGACAGCAAGAGCCTGAGCATCGGCGGCGGCTACGGCTCGTTCAGCGCCAACGTGATCGGCCGTGTCGTCGACGCCCCCGGCCAACCCGGCAAGTGGACCGGCCTGGGCGTGGGCCTGACCTGGCGCACCCCATGGAGCGGCCAGCTGACCGTGGGCGCCGAGAACGTCATCACCCGCGGCAAGAACCCGTTCTCGCCGAACAACATCAGCACCGAAGAGGGGACCATCCCCTACGTGCGCTACGAGCAGGATCTGTAGGCCTCGCCAACTCGGTCTCACCACGAGACACACGCCGCCTGCCCAACAGCTCCTCACGGGGCTTTTTTCATTTCTGAAACACCACAAGACGGGGCGTCCAACGTCTTTCAACTCCCCGCTCTTAACGACTCTTTAATTTCAGCGGGAACGCAGTTACTATCGGTTCACCCTACGGTTTTGGCTCCGCATTTCGGCGCCCCGTCGGCCAGTTCGCAACCATATCGCATTCGGAGAGAGAGCCAATGATCTGCAAGACCACCAAACTGCGCGACGCAGTTTTGATCGCCCTTGCCGCGAGTACGGGCGGTGCCGCCAGCGCCGCGTTCGCACAGGACGCCAACAGCGGTACCACCACGCTCGACCGCATCGAAATCACCGGCTCGCGCATCAAGCGCGCCGACGTGGAGACGTCGCAGCCGGTCTTCAGCATGTCGCGCGAAGACATCCAGGCGCAGGGCCTGACCTCGATCGGCGACGTGCTGCAGAATCTGTCTGCCAACGGCTCCACGCTTAACTCCACCTATAACAACGGTGGTAACGGCGAAACCCGCGTCAGCCTGCGCAACCTCGGCTCCAATCGCACCCTGGTACTAGTCAACGGCCGCCGCTGGGTCGCTGGCACCGGTCTGGGCGGCGCCACCGATCTGAACACCATCCCGACCGCCGCCATCGAGCGCGTGGAAGTCCTGAAGGACGGCGCCTCGGCGATCTATGGCTCCGACGCGATCGCCGGCGTGGTCAACATCATCCTGCGCAAGGATTTCGACGGCGCCGAAGCAAACGCCTATTACGGCCAGTTCAGCAAGGGCGATGGCGCGCGCCAGAGCTTCGACGTGACCATCGGCAGCACCGGCGAACGCTTCAGCGCGCTGTTCGGCGCCGGCTACGTCAAGGAAGATCCGGTGATGGCCGGCGACCGCGCGATTTCCGCCGTGCCGATCTACAAGACCGGCACCGCCTTCGGCAGCACCACCAGCCCGAACGGTCGCTTCGCGGTGTGCAACGGCACCTTCGCCAATGGCGTGTGCAGCGGTACCCAGACCCGTCCGAACGGCACCGCCGGCCAATTCGGCTACGACGCCGGCTCGACACCCGCCAACTGGCGCAACTGGGGCGCGGGCGTCAACGATCTCTACAACTTCGCCCCGGACAACTACCTGCTGACTCCGCAGGAGCGCAAGTCGATCTTCGGCCAGGCGATGTTCAAGATCACCGACAACGTCAGCTTCTCCGCACAGGCGACCTACAACAATCGCCAGTCCGAGCAGTTGCTCGCCTCGATGCCGATCGTGCTCGGTACAGGCCCCGGCGCCGGCGTCCAGGCCCGCACCATCGCGATCTCGCCGAATAGCATCTACAACCCGTTCGGCCGCACCGTCTCGCGCGTGCAGCGTCGCGCCACCGAAACCGGCGGCCGCAGCTTCAAGCAGAACGTCGATACTTTCGGCTTCGTCGGCGCCCTTGAGGGCAGCTTCGAGCTGGGCGATCGCTACTTCTCCTGGGATGCGGGCATGAGCTATGGCCGCAACGACCAGAACGACACCACCACCGGCCTGTTCAATCTGCTGTCGCTGCGCAACGCGGTGGGTCCGTCCTTCATCGACGCCACCGGCACCGCGCGTTGCGGCACCCCGGGTGCGATCGTCAACGGCTGCGTGCCGGCGAACCTGCTGGGCGGCGTCGGCGGCCTGACCCCGGAGATGCTGAACTACATCACCTTCGTCGCGCACGACGAATACCAGTACAAGATGAAGCAATACTTCGCCAACCTCACCGGCGAAGTCGCCGACCTGCCCGGCGGCACCCTGGCCTTCGCCGCCGGCGTGGAGCACCGTGCCGAAAGCGGCTACGACTCGCCGGACGCGCTGATCGCCTCGGGCAACACCACCGGCAACGTGCGTACCCCGACCTCGGGCGGCTATTCGCTGGACGAAGCCTACCTGGAAATCTCGATCCCGCTGCTCAAGGACGTGACCCTGTTCAAGGAGCTGGAATTCGACGTCGCAACGCGCTATTCGAAGTACGACACCTTCGGCAACACGGTCAACAGCAAGTTCGGTTTCAAGTGGAAGCCGATCGACGACCTGCTGATCCGCGGCAACTGGGCGCAGGGCTTCCGCGCGCCGTCGGTGTCCGAGCTGTTCCAGGGCGTCGCCGACAGCTTCGAGCAGATCGCCGACCCCTGCTCGACGACCTTCGGCGGCGGCTATGCGGGCCTGACCGCCGAACAGCGCGCGCGCTGCTCCGCGCAGGGCGTACCGGCGGGCGGCTACGACCAGGGCAACGCGCAGATCCGCATCAGCACAGGCGGCAACGTCAACCTGAAGCCGGAAACCTCCACCACCAAGACCCTCGGCTTCGTCTGGAGCCCGAGCTTCGTCAGCGGCTTCGACGTGTCGCTGGACTGGTGGCAGATCAAGCTGGAAAACACCATCACCAGCTTCAGCGGCCAGCGCATTCTGGACGATTGCGTGAAGGATGGGGTCGCTCAGGCCTGCTCGCTGTTCTCGCGTAACGCCGACGGTTCCATCAACGAACTGCTGTCCGCTGGCCTGAACATCGGCTCAACGCTGGTGGAAGGTTATGACATGACCGTCAACTACCGCCTGCCCGAGCAGTCGTGGGGCACGCTGTCCTTCAACTGGGATACCACCTACTACGCCCGGAACGAGGACAACAACGACGGCAACAACAAGGTCGGCGAGTACTCGGATCGCAACAATAACTGGCGCATCCGCTCCAACCTGTTGGCGCGCTGGGAGTTGGGCGATGTCGGCGCCACCTGGTCGATGCGCTACTACTCCAAGCAGGACGAACCCTGCCCGTTCAGCACCAACGACTATGGCTTCGGCCAACTCTGCAGCAACTTCAACACCAACCCGGACCTGTCCTACAACAAGCTGGGCGCCACCGTGTACAACGATGCGTCCTTCTATTGGAAGGCGCCCTGGAACGCGAAGATCACCCTGGGCGTGAACAACATCTTCGCCCGCAACCCACCGGTCTCGTACACGACCTTCGCCAACAGCTTCGATCCGCAGTACGAAGTGCCGGGCCGTTTCCTGTACATGCAGTACAACCAGAAGTTCTGATCCACTCGTCGTCGCGTCACCCGATGCAGCCCCGCAATGGGCTGCATCTTTTTTTGGGCGACGGAACCGGTCGATTGCGACGGCAGTTCGATCCGGGGCTCCGGCGGGCGTCGGCTACGCCAGTCCCAGAGCGGAGCGTAACGGCTGCAGTTGCGCCGCATACGGCGCCCACACCCGCGCGCGATCCGCGCGCAGACCACCCTGCATCAGTCCGACGCTCGCCGTCGCGACCGCGCCATGAGCCCGCTCCAGATCCAGCATCTGCGGCTGGTACGGCAATCCGCAGAAGGCCGCGACCTGGCGCAACGTCGCCTCCGGCTGCGCGACCAGCGCTGCGTAATCGACCCGCAGCAGTGCGTCGGGCAGGCTGCGCTCCCAATGCTGCATCAGCCGCTGGTGTGCAACGAAGTAGCCGGCCATTTCATGCTGCGTGTAGGAATAGCCGGCCACGCCCGAATACAGCACGCGCAGATTGGAGAAGCAGGTATCCATCGGATCGCGCGCCATCCACACGATCCTGGCTTGCGGCAACGCCTTGCGGATGAAGCCGACATTCAACGCATTGGCCGGCAGTTTCTCCACGAGGACATCCCGGCCCTGGACTGCCCACGCGGCCGCGTGCAGATAGTCGGCGCCTGCGCGGCGCAGCGCGTCCGAATCCAGGCGCGCGAGCATATCCAGCGAGAGCGCATCCCGCGCCGCGGTATTGGTGACGCCGCGCAGTTGCTCGGGAAACAGATAGGACTCGCCCACCGAGCGGACCTGGGAATGGCGCACGAGCATCTGTTCGAGCAGCGTGGTGCCGCTGCGGTGCATTCCCACGATGAAGATCGGACGCGGACCACCTTCCGTTATCGGCATCGGCTCGGCCAGATACGCCGGCGAACACCGCCGCTCGATGCCATCCAGCAAGGCCAGCGAATCGGACAGGCGGTAATCGATGCGCCGGCGCGCGCTGCCGCATGCCTGCTCCAGTGCCTGCCATGCCTCGGCGTGCTCGCCCAGATCGTGCAGTTCCTTGTGCAGGGCGAAATTCAGATAGGTTTCGCCCATGGAACCTGGCGGACAGCGCCTCAGCGCGTCGCGCAGGCGGCCCACATGATTGGACGCGTGCCGCTGGGTATGCAGCGCGGCCATCATCCAGAACGCCTGCGCCATCGCCGGATCGGCACGTAATGCCGCTTCGTAGTGGATTTCGGCACCGTTGCGGTCGCCGAGGAAGAACAACAGGTTGCCCTTGAAGTACAACGAAGCGGCATGCCCCGGCGCAAGACGCAGGCCGCGCTCCACCAGGGTCAATGCCAGCGCGTGCTCGCCGATGTCGCTCAGCAGCACCGCCGCTTCGGCCAGTTGCTGCGGCGACATGGCCGAGAGCAACGACTGATCGCGCAACAGCGCGATCAGTCGCTCGTATTCGTTGAAATGGCGCAGGCGCCTGGCCAGTTCGAACGCCTGTGCCGGGCTCAACCGGGACATCGCGGCCAGCCTCATCGTCGCGGTCTTGGCCTCCGCATGGCGTCCCAGCACCAGAAGAGCGTGCGACAGGCCCAGATAGCCATCGGCCTGGTCCGGCGCCAGCGCCACGGCCTGCGCGAACGCGACCTCGGCACGATCGAACCGCCGCGCTGCGATCGCACTGCGGCCCTGGGCCAGCAACGCGCCGATCTGCTCATCGGAGCCGGTCATCATCTTCCTTCAGGATTGCCTGGGCGTTGACGCGCGCCGGCCCAGCCTCAGCCGGGAATCAAGGTCACGATGACGTGTTCGACGTAGGCCTCGAAGTCCTCGCGCGCCTGCTTGGGCTGGTGCAATTGCAGCGACAGCTGCAGGAAGCCGACGTAGGCGGCATAGGCCAGGCGTGCGCGATGTTGCGCATCGGTCCGGCTGAGTCCGGCCTGGCGGAACGAGGCGATCAGATACTCCATGCGCCGCTGCGAGACCCGGTCGATCACCGGCCGCACCGCAGGATGATCGAGCGCCTTCAGCAACTCGCTGTAGATGATGTGCGGCTTGACCTCGTGCGCGACCAGTTGGAACAGCGCGCGCAGCCGCGTGCGCGGATCCGGCACCTCTTCCAGGCTGCCGAACACCTGCTGCTGCTCGACCAGTTCCCAGCGCTCCAGCGCGGCCTGCAGCAGCGCATCGCGCGAGGGGAAATGCCAGTAGAAGCTGCCCTTGGTGACGCCCAGGCGCCGCGCCAGCGGCTCCACCGCCACCGCGCTGACGCCCTGTTCGGCGATCAGGTCCAGGGCGGCCTGCGCCCAGTCTTCGGCACTGAGCCGGTTGTTGCGGCCACCGCCGGAAGCGGTGCCGTCGTCGGAGGAAGGAGCGGGCGCGGTATTCATCCGTGGATTTAACCATACGGGGACGTCGGTTGCAGTATGTGGCCTTCACGAGGGCGGCGCAAATGCCCGGCAGCATTGGCTTTTCGCACCCATACTGCATCGTATTGACATGCCGCGCAGAGCAACCATACTATCTCGTATGGTTTCCGCTTCCGCCACCGTCCCGCATGCCGCCTCGGCTACCCTCTCGGGTGCCGGCGAGCTGGCGCTGGCCGCGACCGTCACCGGTCCCGGCGAGGCCGGATCGGTGCTGTTCGCGCATGGCTTCGGCCAGACCCGGCATGCCTGGTCGGCGACCGCCGCGGCGCTGCAGGCGCATGGGTACCGTAGCGTCGCCTACGACGCGCGCGGCCATGGCGACTCCGCACGCAACCCGGCGGACCTGCCCTATCGCGGCGAGCAGTTCACCGACGACCTGATCGTGGTCGCCGGCGAGATGTCGCCGCCACCGGTACTGGTCGGCGCCTCGATGGGCGGGCTGTTCGGGCTGATCGCCGAATCGCGCTGGCCGGGCCTGTTCCGCGCGATGGTGCTGGTGGACATCACCCCGCGCTGGCAGCCGGCCGGGGTCGAGCGCATCCTCGCTTTCATGACCGCGCATCCGCAGGGCTTCGCCAGCCTGGACGAGGCCGGCGACGCGATCGCCGCCTACCTGCCGCAGCGCGCGCGCAAGTCGCCCGAGGCGCTGCGCAGCGTCCTGCGGCAACACGCCGACGGCCGCTGGTACTGGCACTGGGACCCGCGCCTGGTCGAGGAGCTGGCGCGCGACAGCGACCAGCACCAGGGCGCGATCGCGCAGGCCGCCGCACACGTGCAGTGCCCGCTGCTGCTGATCAGCGGCGGCCGCAGCGATCTGGTCACGCCACAGACCATCGAAGAGTTCCTGTCGCTGGTGCCGCATGCGCAGCATGCGCATCTGCCCGAAGCCACGCATATGCTGGCCGGCGACGACAACGCCGCATTTACCGCCACTGTGTTGCACTACCTGGACGCCCTGCCACCGGCCTGCGCCGGCGCATCGTCCGCCGTCACCGAGTACCTCCCCGGAGCACGCCCATGAGCATCATTGCCCCCTTCCTCGTGTTGTTGCTGGCCGGCGCGTTCGCCGCCTATCACCGCATGCGGCTCGCCGTCTGGGCCGCGTTGAGCGCCACGCTGCTGGTCGCGTGCTGGCTGCTCGGCGCCAACCACGTCGCCACCATCGTCGCGGCCGTCGTGCTGGCGGTGGTCGCGATGCCGCTGCTGTTGCCGTTCGTGCGCAAGCCGCTGCTCACCGCGCCGATGCTGAAGGTGTTCCGCAAGGTGCTGCCGCCGCTGTCGCAGACCGAGCGCATCGCCCTGGAAACCGGCTCGGTCGGCTTCGAAGGCGAGCTGTTCACCGGCGACCCTGACTGGCAGAAGCTGCTGAACTATCCCAAGCCGCAGCTGACCGCCGAAGAGCAGGCCTTCCTCGATGGCCCGGTGGAAGAACTGTGCCGGATGACCAACGACTGGGAAATCACCCACGTCCACGCCGACCTGCCGCCGGAGATCTGGAGCTTCATCAAGAAGAACAAGTTCTTCGGCATGATCATTCCGAAGGAATACGGCGGTTTGGGCTTCTCCGCGCTGGCCCACCACAAGGTGATCCAGAAGATCGCCTCGGTCTCCAGCGTGGTCAGTTCCACCGTCGGCGTGCCCAACTCGCTGGGCCCGGGCGAACTGCTGCTGCATTACGGCTCCAAGGAGCAGAAGGACTACTACCTGCCGCGTCTGGCGGTGGGCCAGGAAGTGCCCTGCTTCGGCCTGACCGGTCCGTTCGCCGGCTCCGATGCCACCTCGATCCCCGACTACGGCATCGTCTGCAAGGGCGAGTGGAACGGCGCCAACGTGCTCGGCGTCAAGCTGACCTTCGACAAGCGCTACATCACCCTGGCCCCGGTGGCGACCCTGGTCGGCCTGGCGTTCCGCATGTACGACCCGGAAGGCCTGATCGGCGACACCAAGGACATCGGCATCACCCTGGCGTTGCTGCCGCGCGAGACCCCGGGGGTCGAGATCGGCCGCCGCCACTTCCCGCTGAACTCGCCGTTCCAGAACGGCCCGATCCATGGCCGCGAAGTGTTCATCCCGCTGAGCCAGTTGATCGGCGGCGTGGAAATGGTCGGCAAGGGCTGGAACATGCTCAACGAGTGCCTGGCCGTCGGCCGCTCGATCACCCTGCCCTCCACCGCCAGCGGCGGCGCCAAGTTCGGCGCGGTCGTCACCGGCGCGTATGCGCGCATCCGCAAGCAGTTCGGCCTGTCGGTCGGCCGCTTCGAAGGCGTGGAAGAGGCGCTGGCGCGAATCGGCGGCAAGGCCTATGCGATCAGCGCGCTGTCGCAGGCGACCGCCGCGGCGGTGGACCGCGGCGACGTGCCGTCGGTGCCGTCGGCGATCGCCAAGTACCACTGCACCACGATGAGCCGCGAGGTCATCAGCGACGTGATGGACGTGGTCGGCGGCAAGGGCATCATCCTCGGCCCGCGCAACTTCGCCGGCCGCAGCTGGCAGGCCGCGCCGATCGCGATCACCGTGGAAGGCGCCAACATCATGACCCGCAGCCTGCTGATCTTCGGCCAGGGCGCGATCCTGTGCCATCCGTGGGTGATGAAGGAGATGAAGGCCGCCGGCAATCCGGATCACAAGGCCGGCGTCGACGAGTTCGACCGCAACCTGTTCGGCCACATCGGCTTCGCCATCTCCAACGCGGTGCGTTCGCTGTGGTTCGGCCTGACCGCCGCGCGCATCGGCGCCGCGCCGGGCGATGCCTACACCCGCCGCTACTTCCGCAAGCTGGACCGCTACTCGGCGAACCTGGCGCTGATGGCCGACGTGTCGATGCTGATGCTCGGCGGCAAGCTGAAGTTCAAGGAGTCGCTGTCCGGACGCCTGGGCGATGTGCTGAGCCACATCTACATGACCAGCGCCATGCTCAAGCGTTACCACGACGACGGCGCGCCGGCCACCGACCAGCCGCTGCTGGCCTGGGCCTTCCACGACAGCGTGCACAAGATCGAGCTGGCGTTGTCGGCGGCGCTGCGCAACTTCCCGATCCGTCCGGTCGGCTGGCTGATGTGGGCGCTGATCTTCCCGTGGGGCCGCCGCGCCGAAGCGCCGGGCGACCGCCTGGGCCACCGCGTCGCCGCGCTGCTGATGACGCCGAACGAAGCCCGCGATCGCCTGGGCCAGGGCGTGTTCCTGACCCCGTGCGAGAACAACCCCGGCGGCCGCATCGCCAGCTACCTGACCAAGGCGGTGCTGGCCGAGCCGGTGGAGCGCAAGTTCCTGAAGGCGCTCAAGAGCAAGGGCATCGAATCGCTGGACTTCGCCTCGCAGCTGGACGAGGCGGTGCGCCAAGGCGTGCTGTCGGCCGACGAGCGCCGTCAGCTGGAGGAGCTGCGCGAGATCACCATGGACACGATCAGCGTCGACGACTTCGACACCGACGAGCTGCGCTCTGCCAGCTACTACCAGCGTGCCGCGGCGGCGGCCGACGACGGGCATTCGCGCGAAGCGGCCTGATCGTCCTGACCATGCGACACCCACGACGGCGGACTTCGGTCCGCCGTCGTGGGTTCGGGGGAACTGCAATGAGCCGACTGCTCTCGCTCTACCGCCACATGCAAGGCTGGCCCGGGGGATCCTGGCTGTTCTCGCGTGCGGTGTGCTTCAAGGCGCCCTACTTCGCCAGCATCGCCCCGCGCATCACCGTCCTGGAGCCGGGCCGCTGCGAGGCGCGCATCGCGCACCGGCGGCGGGTCAGCAACCACATCGGCACGGTACACGCGATCGCCCTGTGCAACCTGGCGGAACTGGCCGGTGGAGTGATGGTCGACGCCAGCCTGCTGCCGTCGATGCGCTGGATCCCCAAGGGCATGCAGGTGGAATACCGCAGCAAGGCGCTCGGCCCGATGCATGCGGTGGCCACGCCGGACGTGGCGATCGTCGCCGCCGAGCGGGGTTACGACCTGCCGGTCAGCGTGGAGATCCGCGATACGGACGAGCACGTGGTGTGCTTCGCGCGCATCGCCATGTGGGTGTCGCCACGCGTGCCGGCCACGGCCTCGCCCTGATCGCAGCGTCGCGTGTGCGGTGTGCGGTGTGCGATACGCGGCTCAGTACGCCAGCAGCACGACCGCGATCGCCAGCGCTGCCGGCAGCGCCTGCA
>NZ_AQOJ01000426.1:0-13456 GCF_000364685.1 Xanthomonas sp. SHU 166 | reverse complement strand
TGGCTGACGCTCCAGCCGCCGTACAGGCCGGCCACGACCACGCAGCCGAGGAAGAACAGCATCACGTCGACCCGCTGCGCGACCAGGCCCCAGGCCAGGCCGGCGGCGAGGAAGCCGTTGTAGAGCCCCTGATTGGCCGCCAGCACGCGCGTGGCCTGCGCCTTCTCCGGCGAATTGCGGAACACCTTCATGCCCAGCGGACGCGTCCACAGGACCATCTCCAGCACCAGGATGTACACGTGCAGCAGCGCGACCAGGCATACGAGAATCGAAGCCAGCAGGGTCATGCGCGCGTCCATTGGCAGTAAAGGATGCACAGCATAGCGGTTGCCGCGGCGGCCGGCACCACGGCGACGCGACCTGCTGGGCGCGGACTCAACGCGTCGCCGCTGTCTTCGCCGCAACTGGGGCGGTGCTTTCGACCGCACGCGCCAGGCGCCAGCCGATGGCGCCGGAAAGCGCCGCTGCCAACGCGGCCAACGCGGCGAAACCTTGCACTCCCACGCCCAGGCCGCGCAGGCCGATCATCGCCGACGAGACGGCCACGTCACCAGCACGCCACACCGCCGTATCCACCGCGTTCTTGCCTTGGTAGCGCAACTGCCGCGGCACCCGCGTATAAAGGGATTCGCGCGCGGGGCCGACCATGCCGTAGGTCAGCGAACGGGTGATCACCACCGGCAACACCACCCATGGCACGATCCACACTGCCAGCGCATAGGGATCGGGCGACAGCGCCGTGGTCACCAGCGCACCCACGCTGATCAACGCCCACAGCGCGATCACCATGCCGGCACCCTTCTTCATCAGCAGCCAGCGGGTCAGCGTGATCTGCACGGCGACCTGCAGCACATTGGTCAGCATGTCGATATTGGCGGCGAACTCTGTTCGATCGACCGCGTTGTGGAAGGTGGCCCCGGAGTAATCGGTCATCAGCGCGTAGCCGGCCGTGCCGATGCAATCGCCCAGCAGCATCAGCAGCGCCATCCCCCGCATGAACGGATTCGCCAGGATCTGTTTGAGACCGTCGAACATGCCGCCACCGACCGCCGCCTCGTGGCCGACGTCGTGGCGGCGCGCGCCATGCACCCGCGCCCAGCGCCCGAGCAGGATCACACATGCCAGCGCCACGCCCAACAGCGCCGCCGACACCACCAGCAACGGCGCCACGCCGATCACCCCGACCAACCCACGGGTCAGCAGCGGGCCGGCTACCGCGCCGGCCGTACCGCCCAGGCCGATCAGCGGGAACAGCCGCCGCGCCTGCTCGTTGCTCCAGATGTCGGCCATGAAGCTCCAGAACACCGACACCACGAACAGGTTGAACACGCTGACCCAGACGAAGAACACGATGCCCAGCGCACGCGGACTGAGTCCGCCGTAGCCGCTGAACAGCGGCACGAAGCCGAACAGGCACAGCGCGAAGAACACGTATACCGCCGGGACCACGATCCGCCGCGGCCAACGCGCCGCCATCCACGCGAACAGCGGGGTCAGCAGCAACGTGGCGACGAAGGTCGCCATGTAGAACCAAGGGAGCTGGGTCGAGCCGACAGCCGCGGCAAGTTGTTCGCGCACCGGCCGGATCACGTAGTACGCCGACAGCACGCAGAAGAAGTACACGAAGGACAGCAGCACTGCGCGCAGCTCGCCAGTGTGGACGCGCTTATTTTCCGCTTGCATCGGCTCGCCGTTCGCCGCCTGGTTGCGCGCAAGGTATCCGATGCACTGCAACATCGCCAGCGCGGGCGCCGTGCGAGTCCCCGGGATATGCCGCGCCGCCGCACGCCACCACGCGCGCCGAGCATATGCTCTATCCTCGGCGACTAGCGTCGGCGCCAGGAACTCAGGGGACACCGCGGGTGTACGACTACATCATCATCGGCGCAGGCTCGGCCGGCTGCGTGCTCGCCAACCGCCTGAGCGAGGACCGCGACTGCAAGGTGCTGCTGATCGAGGCCGGGCCGCGCGACCGCAATCCCTTCATCCACATGCCCGCGGGCCTGGCGCGCCTGGCCACCAATCGCCGCATCAACTGGAACTACCTGACCGAGGCCGAGCCGGCCTTGAACGACCGTCGCCTGTGGTGGCCGCGCGGCAAGGTGCTGGGCGGCTCCAGTTCGATCAATGCGATGTGCTACGTGCGCGGCGTGTCCGCCGACTACGACGACTGGTCGGCCGACGGCGCCGACGGTTGGGACTGGCGCGGCGTGCTGCCCTACTTCCGCCGCAGCGAATGCAACAGCCGCGGCGGCGATGCGCTGCATGGCGGCGACGGCCCGCTGCACGTCTCCGACCTGCGCTACCACAACCCGCTCTCGGACGTGTTCATCGCGGCCGCGCAGGAAGCGGGTTTCCCGCACAACCCCGATTTCAACGGCCCGCAGCAACAGGGCGTGGGCCTGTACCAGGTCACCCAGAGGGACGGCGCACGCTGCTCGGCCGCCGTCGCCTACCTGGCGCCGGCGCGCGCGCGGGACAACCTGCAGATCGTCACCGACGCGCTGGTGCTGCGCCTGCTGATCGAAGGTGGACGCGTGGTCGGCGTCGCCTATGCGCAGGACGGCCGCGAGGTGCAGGCGCGCGCCGCGCGCGAGGTGCTGCTCAGCGCCGGCGCGGTGAACTCCCCGCAGCTGCTGATGCTCTCGGGCATCGGCCCGGCCGATGCGCTGCGCCGCCACGGCATCGCGGTGCAGCTGGACCAGCCGCAGGTCGGCGCCAACCTGCAGGATCACCTGGACGTGTGCACGCTGTACCGCACCCGCCCGGGCATCAGCTACGACCGCCGCAACCAGGCCAAGATCGCCTTCGACTATTTCCTGCGCGGGCACCGCGGCGCCGGCAGCAGCAACATCGCCGAGGCCGGCGGCTTCATCCGCTCGCCGTTGGCGCCGGACGCGCGCGCCGACATCCAGTTGCACTTCGTGCCGGCCATGCTCGACGACCACGGCCGCAACCGCCTGCCCGGCGACGGCTTCACCCTGCACGCCTGCCACCTGCAGCCGCGCAGCCGCGGCCGCATCGCGCTCAACGACGCCGACCCGCGCACGCCGGCGCGGATCCAGGCCAACTATCTGAGCGATCCCGACGGCTTCGACCTGCGCATGCTGGTGGAATGCGCGCGCCTGGCGCGGCACATCCTGCAGCAGCCGGCGTTCGATGCATGGCGCGGCGCGCCGCTGCTGCCGGCGCGGGAGGACCTGGACGAGGCCGGGCTGGTCGCCTTCATCCGCGCCAAGGCCGAAACCATCTACCACCCGATCGGCACCTGCCGGATGGGCAGCGATGCGCAGGCGGTGGTCGACCCGCAGCTGCGCCTGCGCGGTCTCGACGGCCTGCGCGTGGTCGACGCCTCGGTGATGCCGCGCCTGGTCAGCGGCAACACCAACGGCCCGACGATGATGATCGCCGAGCGTGCTGCGGATCTGATCCGTGGGCGGGCTGTGCTGCGGGAGGGGTGAGGCGGCGGCTGCGCGGAGGGGGCGAGCGCACGAGTATCGCGGCGGTAGATCCGCTACTGGGCGACCTACCCTCACCCCAACCCCTCTCCCGGTGGGAGAGGGGCTAGGCAAGCCGTGCGCGGCACGGCGATTGCATGTCCGTGGGCATCCGCCGCAGTCCCCGCCACCGCTCCGCCGGCAGGCCTGCACACCCCCGTCGAGGCGGGAAATCCCCAGCAGGATCAAGGCGATGCCTATTCATCTTCTCCCAGTTTGTGCATTCGAGAAATCCGGCGCTAGAATCGTGGCCGGCAGCACCTCACAGGCCTCAGGCGCAATGACACAGAACAGCAGGCACCGGCTCCTTCGACCGGTGGCAACCGGGTTGCTCGGGGCATTGCTGCCCTTTGCGATGTCCTCCACCGCACAGACGCCGGCGCCCGCACAACCGCTGCCGCCGCCGCTGCACACCGAAGCCACGCGCTACACCTCGCCGACCCAGCCGCTGCCCTACCGCGCTTCGCTCACCCAGAGCCAGGTGCTGCCGCTGGCCAAGGACTTCGATGTCGCCGCGCTGGAGTCGGTGGCCGAACAGTTGACCTATGGCGAGCGCGTGCCCGGTCTGGCGATGGCCATCGTGCACAACGGCCAGGTGCTCAGCGCGCGCGGCTACGGCGTCACCGACGTCAACCGCCCCGAGCAGGTCGATGCGCACACCGTGTTCCGCCTGGCCTCGCTGTCCAAGGCGTTCGCCGGCACCATGGCCGGCCTGCTGGTCAACGACGGCACCCTGCGCTGGGACAGCAAGGTCGTCGACTACGTGCCCGGCTTCCAGCTCAGCGACCCGGTCGCCACGCGCCAGTTGAACGTCGCCGACCTGCTCAGCCACCGCGTCGGCCTCACCTACAACGCCTACGACCGCGACGTCGAATCCAACATCGACTACTACACGCTCAGCCACAAGCTGGCCTATGCGCCGCTGAAGTGCGCGCCGGGCGAGTGCTACGCCTACCAGAACGTCGCCTTCAGCCTGATCGGCGACGTGGTGTTCGCCGCGTCCGGCAGCTTCTACGAGCAGTCGGTGGAGCGGCGCATCTTCAAGCCGCTGGGCATGAACGACGCCAGCATGGGCCTGGCCGGCATCCAGGCCAGCCCGCGTTGGGCGCGCCCGCACGTGCGCAGCCGCAACGGCTGGGTCTCGCTGACGCCCAAGCCGACCTACTACCGCCTGGCGCCGGCCGCCGGCGTCAACGCCAGCATCAGCGACATGGCGCAGTGGCTGATCGCGCAGACCGGGCATCGTCCCGACGTGCTGCCGGAGCCGCTGCTGGCGACCCTGCATGCGCCGCTGATCCTCACCCCGGGCGAGATGCGCTCGGGCTGGCGCCGCGCCCGCGTCAACTCGGCCAGCTACGCGCTGGGCTGGCGCGTGTTCGACTACTCCGGCCACCAGGTGATCTTCCATGCCGGCGCGGTGCAGGGCTACCGCGGCCTGATCGCGCTGGTGCCGGAACGCGACCTCGGCGTGGCCATCCTGTGGAACGGCGAAAGCGGCCTGCCCTCGGGCCTGCTGCCGACCGTACTCGACCGCGCGATCGGCCTGCCGGCGCAGCGCTGGCTGGACGTGGACACCGACTTCGGCAGCGACAACCTGATGGCCGAGCGTCCGGACCCGAAGGACAAGAAGGGCGCCTCCTCGTCCAAGTCGGTGGCCTCGCCGCACTGAGCGCGGCCTCCCGCAGCATCCTCGCAGAAAGGCGGCGCAAGCCGCCTTTCTGCTGTCTGCAGCGCTGACTGCACCGCGTGTGCCCCTTCCCGGATGGGACGCGGTGCCGTTCCCGCAGCAACGACACGGCATGGTCTCCGCCGCACTGATCGCGCGCTCGCGCAGCATCCTCCCGAACGGGCGCGCGAACCGCCTTTCTGCTGTCTACAGCGCTGACCTGCGCTGCGTGCGCCCTTTTCCCGACGCGGGGACGCAGCCCTGCCCCGGCTGCGGCGATGCGCTGGCACGAGCGCGTCACAAAAGTGTGGCCGCAACGCCGACGTCGTGCCTGGACGAACGATCGGCGACTGCGTCGCCCCAGCGGCAGCAGGCGCTCGCAGCGCCCGCGTACCGCCGCGGTGAGGGTGGTGGCGCACCGCCGCTTCCAAGATCGCGCACAGGGCACACGCCGCGCCCTCTCGGCATTGCTCGCGATCCGGCATCTGGTGTCGCTGCGCCCCGCATCGCCGCAGGCTGCCGTTGGCGTGCTGGCAACCCGGTGCACCATCGCCGACGTGCGCTAGGCAGCACGCGAGGCGCGACTGCAGGACACCTGCGATAACGACCGACGAGAAGCATCCTGCGGAAGTCGACTGTCGTGCAACCGCGACGCGCGAAGTGGTGGGTGCTTTCCGATGGCCCAATGCGTCGGGACTGAAGGCCCTCCCACAGCCACCCGGCGAGCTCGCAAGCCACTGTGGAAGTCGCTTCAGCAGCGACGGGCATTCCAGACAAAGCCCGTCGTGGCTGAATCCGCTCCCACAGGGGCTTGCGGCGAACCTACCGGGTGCACTGTGGGAGGCACTTCAGTCCCGACGACAGAGGGTGTCGGCCGGCTTTCGGCTTCGCTTGTCGCGACTGCACGACAGTCGACTCCCACAGGACAGACTGCATCCGGCGGGAGTGTGGCGAAAGCAGGCGGGGAGACCCACCTCAGTCCACGGATACGCGGGAAAAACCCGTGATGCGGAGTGGAGGTGGGCAAGGCGCGCTGACGCGCTGCAAGTGCCCATGCAACGTCTTGGCTGCATCGGCGAATGCCAGGCGTTCCGGCTGCTGTGGCGGCCCCGATCCCGACGGTCGGTCGATCCACGCCAGGGGCGATCCATTGAACGCGATATGACGGCCTTTGCTGCCGCCTACCGTCGTGTCGTTGCCGGCGTAGCTGTCGCGTAAGTTCACGCCGACGATAACTGCCCGCGCCTCCCGGTACTCGCGTGGCTGCCCAGGCCGCACGTGCATGCCAGGAGATCAGGTGGATGCGTGGCCCTGCCCGTAGGCGCCGACCGTGGCACGGAGGCGACGCAGCTTGCCGCGTCGGTTGCCGATGCGACAGGCACAGGCGCGATGTCCACGTCGCAGCCTGGCAAGCAGGGCACAGGGAACGGGCGGCGTGGATCGGGAAGACGGACGCCGCGGGATCATCGGACGAAGGCACCACGGAGGCACTCTCCGGTCGGGACTGAAGTGCCTCCCACAACCGGGACTGCGAGCGCGCGCGGCAGGATGCCGCACATAAAAAACTCCCTCCCCGCTGGGCACCGGGGAGAGAGTCTAGGAACAGCGATCGGGATGGATCAGATCAGCGGCGCGGGCGTGGCCGGCAGCGCGACCGGAGCGGCCTTCTTCTTGCGAGCGGCCGGCTTCTTCTTCGCCACGGTCTTCTTGGCGGTGGCCTTCTTCGCAGTTGCCTTCTTCGCGGCCGGCTTCTTGGCAGCCGACTTCTTCACCGTCTTCTTGGCAGCGGTCTTCTTGGTCGCAGCCTTCTTCGCGGTCTTCTTCACCGCCTTCTTGGCGACGGCCTTCTTCGCGGTCTTCTTGGTGGCGGCCTTCTTTGCCGTCTTCTTCACTGCCTTCTTGGCAACGGCCTTCTTGACCGCCTTCTTCACCTTGGCGACCTTCTTGGCCACCTTCTTGGCGACCTTCTTGACCGCCTTCTTTACCGAAACCTTCTTCGCTGCCGGCTTCTTGGCGGCAGTCTTCTTGACCGCCTTCTTAGCGGCCGGCTTTTTCGCAGCTTTTTTCGTCGCCATGGGATGGCTCCTCGTCAGTGAACTATGGATTGAAAATGCCCAGTTAAAGCAACCTCGCGGCGATGCTCCGCCTGCGGGAACCGCCGGCGCGCGCTGCGGGCCGGATCGGATACAGAAACACCCGTACCGGACGTCGATACGGGTGCGATGCCAGGGGAGACGTTGCGTTTCTCGGAGGGAAGCGACTCCAACTCCACCATCTTCGGGTTCCTGGCGGATGTCCAAGTTGTGCTTCGCGTTTTGATGTCGATCCGATTCACTCGCTTGCGCAGCAACGTCTGCTGGGCGAAACCTAATCACGGTTTTTTTTACTGTCAACACTTCTACGCAATTTTTTTTTCGATGGCGCGCGCGCCACCGACGCCGCATGCCGCACTGGCCGCCTTGCCGACGCCGCCGATCGCCGACGCCGACGCCGCGAGGAAAACGGCGCATGCAAAAAAAGCAGGGAAATTTCCGTGTTTTCTGTAACGACACACTGCCTCGATCGCGTTGCGGGCGGGCAGCGGCGAAGCGTCGGCGGGAACCGCGGCGATGCACGCCAGCCTGTCCGCTAGCTGAAAAAAAATTTCGCGACCGCACGCGGTTCCGGCATCGCACAAGTGCAAATGCGCAAAAGTGCGCAAACTTTTTTGCGTCGTGCGGCGCTCACGACGCGCGCAATGCGTGCGTGCCGCGTCGCCGGGTCGTGCCGCATCGCGCCACTGCGACACGACCTGCACGCACGCGGCCGACACACCGCGACGCGCACGACTGCCCTCGCCCACCTCCATGCCAAGTCGCCAACGCGTCCTCCGGCGATGCCGTTGCACGGTCGTGTCGACCGCCAAAGTTCGCAGAGGTGATCGACTGGCGCCGGCACGCACCGCGCCGCCATGCATCGGCGACGCGAGCAGCGCGCACCGTATCGCCGATGCCCGCGCGTCGCCGACCCGCGTGGTGCCCCCATGCCGCACTGCACCTGCGCCGCGTCGGAAAACCGGCGCCGGCCGACGCGCCGATCGTCGGCATCGGTCACCGCCAGACGCGACGGACACGCTGCGCTCGCGGTGCGCCCGGCGGCGAGCTCACATGGTCTTCGCAGCGACGCCGGCGACGCGCGTTCCGGGATCGCCATGCGGAGATGGCGCCTGCCGACGCGCGAACGCTGGCGACCGCGCCGAGCGCGCCCAAAAAGAAACCGGCCGCACTGGGCGGCCGGTTCGGGTATCGCGATGGGCGGTCGGCTCAGTGGCCGTCGTCCTCGAGCAGTTCGGCGTACTCGTCCGGCGACAGCAGTTCGTTCAACTGCTCGGCATCGTCCGCTTCCAGTACCAGGATCCAGCCTTCGCCGTAGGCGTCCTCGTTGATCGTTTCCGGCTTGTCGCTCAGCGCGGTGTTGACCTCGACGACCTTGCCGCTGAGCGGGCTGTACACGTCCGAGGCGGCCTTGACCGACTCGACCACGGCCACGCCGTTGCCGGCTTCGACGTGATCGCCGACGTTCGGCAGCTCGACGTAGACCAGGTCGCCGAGCAGGCCCTGGGCGTGGTCGGAGATGCCGATGGTCACGCGACCGTTACCTTCGACGCGGGCCCACTCGTGGGACTTGAGGAATTTGAGGTCGCCAGGGATCTCGCTCATGGGGCTGCTCCGGAAGAAGACGGTATCGAGGATGGGAGTCTAGTGTAGCGAACCGCGCGCGTGGGGACGAAGTCGCGCGCGGTGGACAGGACTCAGCCGAGCACGCCGGGCTGGACCTGGCCTTCGCGCACGAACGGGAACTTGACCACGCGCACCGGCACTTCCTTGCCGCGGATGTCCACGCGCACCGCACCCGGCTCGCCGGCCGGCACCCGTGCGAAGGCGATGGCCTTGCCCAGCGTCGGCGAGAAGGTGCCGGACAGGATCTCGCCGTCGCCGTTGGCGGTCAGCACCTTCTGCCCGTGGCGCAGCACGCCCTTCTCGTCCATCACCAGGCCGATCATCTGCCGCGGCGCGCCGCCGGCCTTCTGCGCTTCCAGCACAGCGCGGCCGATGAAGTCGCGGCCCTCGTCGAGGGTCACCGTCCAGGCCAGCGCGGCCTCGTAAGGCGAGACGCTGTCGTCCATGTCCTGACCGTAGAGGTTCATGCCCGCCTCCAGGCGCAGCGTATCGCGCGCGCCCAGGCCGGCCGGCTTCACCCCCGCACCGATCAGCGCCTCCCAGAACGCCGGCGCCTGCGCTTGCGGCAGCACGATCTCGAATCCGTCTTCGCCCGTGTAGCCGGTGCGCGCGACGAACAGCGGCACGCCCGCGTCCGAGGTCGCCTCGATCGCGGCGAAGCGACCGAGCTTCTGCGCCGCCGCACGATCCTGCTCGCGCAGCAGGCCGATCGCCTTGGCGCGCGCGTTCGGCCCCTGCACCGCGATCATCGCGAAGTCGTCGCGCTCGCGCACCTGCACGCCGAACGCCTGCGCCTGCTCGCCGATCCAGGCCAGATCCTTGGCGCGGGTGGCGGCGTTGACCACCAGGCGGAAGAACGCATCGGACATGTAATAGACGATCAGATCGTCGATCACCCCGCCCTGTGGGTTGAGCATGCAGGTGTACAGCGCCTTGCCCGGCACCTTCAGCTTGTCCACCGAATTGGCCAGCAGATGGCGCAGGAACGCGCGGACCTGCTCGCCGTGCAGATCGACCACGGTCATGTGGCTGACGTCGAACATGCCGGCGTCGCGGCGCACCTGGTGGTGCTCGTCGATCTGCGAGCCGTAGTGGATCGGCATGTCCCAGCCGCCGAAGTCGACCATCTTGGCGCCGAGGGCGCGGTGGCTGTCGTTGAGGATGGTCTTCTGGGTCATGGCGCGGGTCCGTGAGAAAAGTCCCCCATTATCGCTGGGGCGGAGCCGGGATTGGGAAATCGGGAATGGGGATTCGTCAGAGCGGCTTTCCTGGATCCGGAGGACTGGCGCTCGATCGCGCAGTGCCGTGGGAGCGGCTTCAGCGAAGGCCGGGATCGGGGAGTTGGGATTCGGGATTAGCAAGAGCAGGCGTCCTGAGCCGAAGGACGCGCGCTTGATCGCCGCTCCTACGCGCAGGAAGATTGGGAAGACGGAGGTACCGCGCACTCGCGGCACCAATCCCCAATCCCGGCTTTCAAACCGCCTGGACCAGCAGCGTCATCCCGTCCACGCCGACGATGCGCACCGTGCTGCCGGCCGGCAGGTCGGGGCCGCCGACCACCCAGAAGGCGTCGTCGACCTTGGCGCGACCGCGGCCGCCGTGGATCGGCTGGTCCAGGATCACCATGCGGCCGATCAGTTGCTCGGCGCGGCGGTTGAGCAGCGGCTGGTCGCTGGTCCGGCCGCGGTTGCGGAACCAGGTGCGGTACACCTGGATCGAGACGAAGCTCAGCACGACGAACGCGCCGACCTGCAGCAGCAGGGAGATGTCCGGGAACACCAGCACGGCGAGGAACACCGCCGCGGCGGCGAAGCCCATCCACAGCATGAAGGCGCCCGGCGCCAGCGATTCGGCCGCGAACAGCAACAAGGTCAGGGCACCCCAGGCCACTACCTCAATGCGCATGGCTCAGACTCCGTTGCGCGGCGGCACGCGCGGCACTGCCGGCGGGGTGGCCTGCTTGTTCAGCGCCTCGCGCGCCAGTTCGGCGATGCCGGCGATCGAGCCGATGATGCCGCTGGACTCCATCGGCATCAGCACGAACTTCTGGTTCGGCGCGGTGGCCAGTTCCTTGAACGCCTCCACGTACTTCTGCGCGACGAAGTAGTTGATCGCCTGCACGTCGCCCTCGGCGATCGCCTTGGACACCATCGCCGTCGCCCGCGCTTCGGCCTCGGCCAGGCGCTCGCGCGCCTCGGCGTCGCGGAACGCGGCCTCCTTACGGCCTTCGGCCTCCAGCACCGCCGCCTGCTTCTCGCCGTCGGCGCGCAGGATCTCCGACTGCCGCGAGCCCTCCGCCTCGAGGATCTGCGCGCGCTTCTCGCGCTCGGCCTTCATCTGCCGGGCCATCGCATCGACCAGGTCGCGCGGCGGCTGGATGTCGCGGATCTCGATGCGGGTGACCTTGATGCCCCACGGATTGGTGGCATGGTCGACCACGTTCAGCAGCTGCGCATTGATGGTTTCGCGCTGGCTCAGCGATTCGTCCAGGTCCATCGAGCCGATCACGGTACGGATGTTGGTCTGCACCAGCGCGATGGTGGCGATCTCCAGGTTGGAGACTTCATACGCGGCCTTGGCGGCGTCCAGCACCTGGAAGAACACAACGCCGTCCACACGCACGACCGCGTTGTCCTTGGTGATGACGTCCTGGCTGGGCACGTCCAGCACCTGTTCCATCATGTTGACCTTGCGGCCGACGCCATACATCCACGGAATCAGGAAGTGCAGGCCGGGCGACAGCGTGTGGGTGTAGCGGCCAAAGCGCTCCACCGTCCACTGGAATCCCTGCGGCACCATGCGCACGGTCTTGAACAGCACCACCACGCCGAAGAACAGGATCACCAGCGCAAGGAAGAAGGAAGACGGCATCAGGTCGCTCCATTAACCAGAAAGAAATCGAATCCGCAGTATAGCCAGCGCACGCGCACGTGCCGGTCACCAGCGGATGCGGCCCAGCAGCATGTCCTTGAACATGACCCAGTCGCCGGCAAGCGAGTACAGCGGGTGCTTGAAGGTGGCGGGACGGTTCTTCTCGAACACGAAATGGCCGATCCAGGCGCAGCCGTAGCCGCAGACCGGTGCGGCCCATAACCAACGCAGCTGGCCGGTGCACAGCGCCAGCAGCAGGCTCGCCAGCACGCCGAGGCTGCCGACGAAATGCAACCGTCGCGACACCCGATGCCGGTGCTCGCTCAGATAGAACGGATAGAACTCGCGAAAACTGGAGAAGCGACGCATGCGATGGCCCTCCCGAGGCGACGCAGGCATCCAGCATACGCCGGGAGCGCGGGCGTCGCGCGCTGCGCACGGATGCGACGCGCGGGTGTCATGCAGCCACGACGCGCACTTGGCGTGCTTTCCGATGATCCAATGGGTCGGGACTGAAGTCCCTCCCACCGTGCACCCACCGCATTCGCCGCAAGCGCCTGTGGGAGCGGCCTCCGTCGTGCCGTGGTGCGACGATGACGTGTATCGCGACCACAAGGCACCGCCCATCGCGCCGTGACGTGTCCTGCGGAAGTCAACTGTCATGCAGCCAAGACGCGCAACCTGGCGTGCTTTCCGATGATCCAATGCGTCGGAACTGAAGTCCCTCCCACCGTGCACCCACCGCATTCGCCGCAAGCGCCTGTGGGAGCGGCCTCCGTCGTGCCGCGGTGCGACGAGGACGTGTATCGCGACCACAGGGCACCGCCCATCACGCCGTGACGTGTCCTGGGGCGCAACGGTCATGCGGCCACAACGCGCAACGTGGCGTGCTTTCCGATGAGCCAATGCGTCGGGACTGAAGCCCCTCCCACCGTGCACCCGCCGCATTCGCCGCCAGCGCCTGTGGGAGCGACCTCAGCCCTGCCGCGGCGCGAACATGATCACCGCCATGCCGGCCAGGCACAGGCCGGCGCCGAGCAGGTCCCAGCGCGTGGGGCGCATGCCCTGCACCGTCCACAGCCACAGCAAGGCGACGGCGACATAGACGCCGCCGTAGGCCGCATAGACGCGGCCGCTGGCGGCGGGATGCAGGGTCAGCAGCCAGACGAAGAGCGCCAGGCTGCCCGCGGCCGGCAGCAGCAGCCAGGCGCTGCGCTGTTCGCGCAGCCAGAGATAAGGCAGGTAGCAGCCGACGATTTCCGCGACGGCGGTCAGCACGAACAGCAGCAGGGTCTTCATCCGGCCGCGGCGCGCTCTTCGTCCTTGGCGCGCTGCCAGTACGCCTCCTGCTGCGCCAGCGACAGACCGTCGAGCGCGCCGCCGTCCTGCTGCGCCAGCCGTTCCATCGTGCGGAAGCGACGCTCGAACTTGAGGTTGGCGTGGCGCAGCGCCGCACCGACATCGACCTTGGCATGCCGCGCCAGGTTGGCGCAGACGAACAGCAGGTCGCCGATCTCGTCCTGCAGCCGTGCCGGATCGACTGCGGCGCCATGCGCCAGTTCCGCGCGCACTTCCTCCAGCTCTTCCTGCACCTTGTCCAGCACCGGCGCGGGGCCGGGCCAGTCGAAGCCGACCCGCGACGCGCGCGACTGCAGCTTCAGCGCGCGCTGCCATTCCGGCAGGCCGCGGGCGATGCCGGCCAG
>NZ_AQOJ01000425.1:0-3775 GCF_000364685.1 Xanthomonas sp. SHU 166 | reverse complement strand
GGCGGCGCGCTCGGCGCGTTTGATCTCTTCCCACTTCAGCGTCTGCTGTTCGGCATCGGCCACCTGACTGTCGCCGAACACGTGCGGGTGGCGGCGCACCATCTTGTCGCAGATCGCCGCGACCACGTCGTCGAAGCCGAACGCGCCCTGCTCGCGCGCCATCTGCGCATGGAACACCACCTGCAGCAGCAGATCGCCGAGTTCGTCCTTCAGCCCGGCCAGGTCCTGGCGGTCGATCGCGTCGGCCACTTCGTAGGCCTCCTCGATCGTGTACGCGGCGATGCTGGCGAAGTCCTGCTCCAGGTCCCAGGGGCAGCCCTGCGCGGGATCGCGCAGGCGCGCCATGATGTCGAGCAGGGCAGGAAGGTCGTAGCGGGCTGGAGTCACGGGCGGGTTCCGGTGCGACGGCACCGCTGCCGCCTGCCGCCTAGTGTGGCAGAGCGCGCGCCGTGCGGCGCGCGCTCGTGGCGCGGCTCAGCCCAGCCAGTCGCGCCAGGGCAGCGCCGCATCGCCCAGCGCCACGAAGTCGCCGTTGAGCAGCGATTCGCGGCGGTTGTAGCGGAACGGCTTGCCGGTCGCGGCGGCCAGCAGCGCGCCGCCAGCGGCCTGCAGCACGCACTGCCCGGCGGCGGTGTCCCATTCGGAGGTCGGCCCGAAGCGCGGATACACGTCCAGGTCGCCATCGGCGATGCGGCAGAACTTCAGCGACGAACCCTGCGCGACCAGTTCGATCTCGCCCATGCGCTGCAGCAGCGCGTCGGTACGCGCGTCGCGGTGCGAGCGGCTCGCCGCCACCCGCAGCGGCGCGGTGGCCGGCCGCCGGGTGTTCAACGCGGTGTCGCGGAAGCCCTCGCGGCGATATGCCTGCTCGCCACGCACCGCATGCCAGACGCGGCCATCGACCGGCGCCTGGACCACGCCGAACACCGGCGCGCCCTGGTGGATCAGCGCGATGTTGACGCTGAACTCGCCGTTGCGCTTGACGAACTCGCGGGTGCCGTCGAGCGGGTCGACCAGCCAATAGGTGGTCCAGTGCTCGCGCACCTCCCACGGAATCTGCGCCGATTCCTCGGACAGCACCGGCAGGTCCGGGGTCAGACGCTCCAGGCCTTCGACGATGATCTGGTGCGCGGCCAGGTCGGCCTGGGTCAACGGGCTGGTATCGGCCTTGTGTTCCACCTCGAAGCCGGTGGCATAGACGGACATGATGGCCGCGGCGGCATCGATGGCGATGGCGATCACGGTTTCGCGCAAATCACTGGTGAGACGGATCATTCGGCGCGACCCAGCCACTCGCGGGCGATGAACAGCGCCGCCAGCGAACGCCCCTCGGAAAAATCTTCACGCAACATCAGTTGATCCAGTTCAGCCAGTTTCCAGGGCACCACTTCCAATTCCTCCGGCTCGTCGCCGGTCAGTCGTTCGGGATAGAGATCTTGTGCAAGCACCAGCCACGACTGGTGGCTCATGTAGGTCGGCGCCAGGGTCATCGCGCGCAGCACGCGCAACTGCCGCGCACCGTAGCCGGCCTCCTCCTTGAGTTCGCGGTCGGCTGCCTGCAGCGGGGTCTCGCCGGCGTCGATGCGGCCCTTGACCAGGCCCAGTTCGTAGCGATGCACGCCGGCGGCGTATTCGCGCACCAGCAGTACGGTCTGCGCATCCAGCATCGGCACCACCACCACCGCGCCATGGCCCGGCGCCTTCAGCCGGTGGAACACGCGGCGCTCGCCGTTGCTGAACTCCAGGTCCAGCTCCTCGACCCGGCGCTCGGCGGCCGATTCGCTGCGCTCGCGCACGGCATGGATGACCGGCAATCGACGGGTCACGCCGGCACCCTGCGGCGCCGGACGGCGTCGATCGATAGAATGCGCGGAGCGAAGAACCTGTTCATGAGCGCGAAATGCTATCAGACCTGACCGCAGCACAGATGGCCGAGGCGTGGCGCACGCGTGATCTGGCCGTGCTCTGGCACCCGTGCACGCAGATGCGCGAGCACCCCGACACCCTGCCCCTGGTCCCGATCGCCCGTGGCGAAGGCGCCTGGCTGATCGACCACAGCGGCCGCCGCTACCTGGATGCGGTGAGCAGTTGGTGGACCAACCTGTTCGGCCACGGCGAGCCGCGCATCGCCGCGGCCATCGCCGCCCAGGCCTCCCAGCTGGAGCAGGTGATGCTGGCCGGCTTCAGCCACGAACCGGCGGTGCTGCTGGCCGAGCAGTTGCTGGCGCTGGCGCCGCGCCAGGAAGGGCGCGCGCCGCTGGCCAAGGTGTTCTATGCCGACAACGGCTCGGCCGGCGTGGAAGTGGCGCTGAAGATGGCCTTCCACTATTTCCAGAACCGCGGCGAACCGGGGCGCACCCGCTTCGTCGCACTGGAGAACGGCTATCACGGCGAGACCATCGGCGCACTGGCGGTCGGCGATATCCCGCTGTACCGGCGGGTGTACGCGCCCCTGCTGGCCGAGGCGCTGTTCGCGCCCTCGCCCGACGCGTACCAGGCAGAACCGGGACAGAGCGCGCGCGAACGCGCCGATGTCGCCGCCGATGCGCTGGCCGACCTGTTCGACCGCCATCCCGGCGAGATCTGCGCGGTGATCCTGGAACCGCGCCTGCAGTGCGCCGGCGGCATGCGCATGCACGATCCGGCCTATCTGCGGCGCGCGCGCGAACTGTGCGACGCCAACGGCGCCTTCCTGATCGCCGACGAGATCGCCACCGGCTTCGGCCGCACCGGCACCCTGTTCGCCTGCGAGCAGGCCGGGGTGATGCCGGACCTGCTGTGCCTGTCCAAAGGCCTGACCGGCGGCTTCCTGCCGCTGTCGGCGGTGCTGGCCACCCAGCATCTGTACGACGCCTTCCTCGACGACAGCCGCGAGCGCGCCTTCCTGCATTCGCACAGCTACACCGGCAACCCGCTGGCCTGCGCCGCGGCGCTGGCGTCGCTGCGGGTCCTGCAGGAGGACGACGTGATCGCGCGCAACCGCAGCACCGCCGAGACCATGCGCGCGCTGTCGGCGCCGTTCGCCGAGCATCCGCACGTGGCCGACGTGCGCCAGGCCGGCATGGTGGTGGCGTTCGAACTCACCCGCAACGGCGACAAGCGCACGCCCTTCCCGGCGTCCGCACGCGTCGGCCTGCACGCCTACCGTGCCGCGCTGCAACGCGGTGTGGTGCTGCGCCCGCTGGGCGACGTGCTGTACTGGATGCCGCCGTACTGCGTGGACGCCGAGCAGTTGACGCTGCTGGCCGAGACCACGCTGGCGGCGATCGACGAGGCGGTGGCATGCGCCTGACCCGCTGCCATGTGCAGCTGCCGCTGCACGCCGGCGCAGAGTTGAGCCTGCCGGAAGACGTCGCCAACCACCTGCTGCGCGTGCTGCGGCTGCGCGAGGGCGATCCTTGCGTGCTGTTCAACGGCGACGGCTGCGATTACCCCGCCGAACTGCTGCAGGCCGGCAAGCGCAACGCCAGCGTGCGCATCGGCGCGGCGCAGCCGGTCGACAACGAGTCGCCACTGGCGATCACCCTGCTGCAGGGCGTGGCGCGCGGCGAGAAGATGGACCTGATCCTGCAGAAGGCCACCGAGCTCGGCGTCGCCGCGATCGTGCCGGTGTGGGCCGAGCGCACCGAAGTGAAGCTGGATGCGGCGCGGGTGGACAAGCGCGTGGCGCACTGGCGCAGCGTGGTGATCTCGGCCTGCGAACAGTCCGGCCGCGCGCGCGTGCCGCAGCTGAGCGCGCCGCTGGCGCTGGCCGATGCGGCGCGCGCCGCGGCGG
>NZ_AQOJ01000424.1:0-1836 GCF_000364685.1 Xanthomonas sp. SHU 166 | reverse complement strand
CGGCAACGGCAACGGCAACGGCAACGGCAACGGCGTGGATCAGCTTACGTGAGTGCAGAACAGGCACTCACGACACAACACCGCTACCAGCGCCCACACGTCACCAGCACAGACATCACCCACCATCCACTGCATCGGCCTAGTTGCCGGCAAGCCAACGGCACCAGCGCACGCCATCCGCCTCGCAACTGCGCTACCGTTCACCCATGGCGCGTCCGTCGCGCCCATGCCGCCCCGGAGATGCCCATGCCCCTGCTCCATCGGTCCCCTGCCGCGCCACAGCACACCAGCCGCCATCGCACCTGGCGCATCGGTCTGGCCATGCTGTGCGCGCTGATCGCCGCGCCCGCGATGGCCGCCGACAACGCCGTGCCGGCCGTGCAGCGCGCGCAGCAGCTGATCCTGGTGCTGGCACCGGACTGGGACAGCCCGCAGGGCACGTTGCAGGCGTTCGAGCGTGATGCACAAGGCTGGCGCGCGCAGGGCAAGGCCTTCGACGTGAGCCTCGGCCGCCACGGCAGCGCCTGGGGCCTCGGCCTGCATCCGGCGCAGACGGATGGCCCGCAGAAACGCGAAGGCGATGGCCGCAGCCCGGCCGGCGTGTTCACCATCGGCGAAGCCTTCGGCTATGCGCCGCGCATCGACAGCGCCATGCCCTACCAGGCGATGCAGCAGAGCAACTACTGCATCGATGTGCCCGGATCGCCGCTGTACAACCAGATCGTCGATGCCGACAAGGTCGGCAAGGACGCGGTCGCCGGGTCCACCGAACCGATGCGCCTGGACCTGCAACACGCCGGCGACCAGCGCTACCGCGAAGGCTTCGTGATCCAGCACAACGCGCAGGCCACGCCGGGCGCCGGCAGTTGCATCTTCGCCCACCTGTGGCGCGCGCCCGGCGCGCCCACCGCCGGCTGCACCGCGATGCAAGCGGCCGACATGCAGCGGTTGCTGGCGTGGTTGCGGCCGTCCGCCGCGCCGCTGTTCGTGCTGCTGCCGCGTGATGCCTACCGGCGCCTGCAGGCCGAGTGGGCGCTGCCGGCCGTGGAGCCGGCGTCGTGAGCCAGGCGCCCGCACCCGGGCTGGTCCGCGCGGTCAGCCGCTGGCAGATCGTCGGGTTGTCGATCAACGACGTGATCGGCAGCGGCATCTACCTGCTGCCGGCGGCCACCGCCGCCCTGCTCGGGCCGTTGAGCCTGTGGGCGGTGTTGCTGGCCGGTGTGGCGGTGGCGCTGCTGGTGCTGTGTTACGCGCAGGCGGCCAGTTACTTCGACGAACCCGGCGGCAGCTATCTGTATGCGCGCGAGGCGTTCGGCCGTTTCGCCGGCTTCGAGATCGGCTGGATGATCTGGCTGACCCGGATCAGTTCGGCAGCGGCGCTGAGCAACGGGCTGGCCGATGCGGTGGTGCGCTTCTGGCCGGCCGCGGCCGGGGGCGGCGCGCGCCTGGCCATCGTGATCGGCTCGCTCGGCCTGCTCACCGCGATCAACGTGATCGGGGTGAAGTCGGCCGCGCGCACCGGCGTGGCGCTGGTGATCGGCAAGCTGGTGCCGCTGCTGCTGTTCGTGGCGATCGGCGTGTTCTACGTGGACTGGTCGTGGGCGTTCTCGGGCAAGACGCCGGATCCGCGCGATGTCGGCAACCTCGGCGAGGCGGCGTTGCTGCTGCTGTTCGCCTACGCCGGCTTCGAGAACATCCCGGCCGCCGCGGGCGAGTACCGCAATCCGCGCCGCGACGTGCCGTTCGCGCTGATCACCATGATCGTCACCGTCACCCTGATCTACGCCGCGGTGCAGGTGGTGGCGCAGGGCACGCTACCCAACGTGGCGCAATCGG
>NZ_AQOJ01000423.1:0-5718 GCF_000364685.1 Xanthomonas sp. SHU 166 | reverse complement strand
CTGGCCGATGCCGCCAGCGGCTTCGGCGGCGAAGCGCTGGCGCTGATCCTCACCGTCGGCGCCACCATCTCCATCCTCGGCACCACCAGCAACACGGTGATGCTGGGGCCGCGCTTCCTGTTCGCGCTGGCCAAGGACGGCTACGGCCCGGCGTTCCTGGCACGGGTGCATCCGCGCTTCCGCACGCCGGCCGCGGCGATCCTGCTGCAAGGCGTGCTGTCGCTGGCGCTGGCGCTGTCCGGCTCGTTCGTGCAACTGGCGCTGCTGTCGATGGTCACCCGCCTGTTCGCCTACATCGGCACCGCCGCGGCGGTGCTGGTGCTGGCACGGCGCTATCGCGACCGGCCCGGCGCGCTGCGCCTGCCGGGCGGACCGCTGATTCCGCTGGCGGCGCTGTTGCTGGCGCTGGCATTGTTGCTCAGCGCCAGCTGGCAGAATCTGGCCGCCGCGGGCGTGGCGTTGCTGGTGGGCGCGCTGTTCTATCGCTTCCCGCGCAAGGACGCGGCATGAACGCCTTCACGCCGCCTTGCGCGCAGGTCACGCGCCGATAACCGCGGCGCCCGGACGCTGGACGCCCACCAGCGAGAGCCGCCCGCCATGAAACGACGCCGCGTCTACAGCGCTCCGGATCTGCCCACCGCCACGCGCGCACTGCAGGCCGCGCGCGGTGCCGGTGTCGACAACGACGACCTGTCCCTGGTCGCACGCGGCGACATCGAGCTGGACGCCATCCCGGACGACCGCAAGGAAGGCAAGACCGACACCGTGCCGGCCGCGGCGCGCGGCGCCCTGGGCGGCGGTGCCGCCGGACTGCTGGCCGGGCTGGCGGCGATCGCGGTGCCGCCGCTGGGCATCACCCTCGCCGGCGCCGGGGTCATGGCCATCGCCGGCGCCCTGGTCGGCAGTTGGTCCTCGGCGCTGGTCGGTTCCACCGTGCCGGATCCGGTGCGGCGCAACTTCGAAGAGGAAATCGAGGCCGGGCGCATCCTGGTGGTGATCGAAGGCGAGCCGGAGCTACTGGACGCCGCCGATGCGCCGATGCGCGCGGTCGGCACCACGGCCTTGCCTTACGAAGCGGCGGCTGTCGCGCACTGACATCACGCCAGCTAGGCCAGGCCTGGCGCGAGACGTTCTCCGTTGCGCAGTTCCGTACTGACGCGGCGGCACGGCCCGAAGACCCGCCGCCATGGCCGCCATGGCGTCGTCATCGGCGCGCGTGTCGTTCGTCAGGCGGCCGGTGTCAGCGACCGCATGCGCACCAACAGACCCGCGGCGTAAACCAGCCCGTAGGCGATCAGCGCCGCGGCGATGCTCATGGTCAGCGGACTGGCGTTCTGCAGGGTTTCCGCGCTGCCGCCGGCGAAGGCGCCGCTGGCCCAGCGCCAGGCCAGGCGCCCGAGCAACAGCACGCTCAGCGCGGCGCCGATCCAGGGATTTGGCGTATACCAGCGCGCGCCGTCCTGCAGTTCGATGCGCGTGTGGTGCAGGGCGAAGCCGCCCAGCGCGGCCCCGCCCACCGCCCCCAACCCCATGCCCAGGCGCACGGTGGGCAGGTGCACGGCCAGCCACGCCAGCAAGGCCGCAACCAGCAATAGGAATACCAACCGCACGCCCGTGCGCCGCGGCTGCCAGGGCTGGCGGCCGAAGTAGCGGCGGATGCGTCGGTAATACAGCCAGCCGACGCCGGCCGTGGCCAGGTACGGGGTCAACAAGGCGATGCCGTTGGCGGCCATGGGATTTGCCGGAAGAGAGGGGCGTAGCGGCGGATCGTAAGCCACCCTGAGCGTCGGCGCAGCCTGCCAGAAGGCATGAATGTTTCATATCGCGATCACGCCGCGCAGGGGCGGGTTTAACGCCGGCGTGGCTAGCGTGAAGCACATTCATCGCCCACGGAGAACCATCATGAGCGTTCCGTATCAGATCCCCGGCCGTGCGCCCAACGACGAGGACCGCAACAGCGTCTCGCAGTACTGGCGCGATCGTTTCGCCGACGAGCCCTATTACAGCGAAGGCGAGCGCTTCGAGGACTACGAGCCCGCCTACCACGCCGGCCACGAGGCGCGCATCCGCGACTTCAACCGCGCCTACGAGCAGGTGGAAGCGGAGTTGCACCGCGACTGGGACAACAACAAGGGCTCGCAGACGCTGAGCTGGAGCAAGGCCCGCCACGCCGTGCGCCGCGCCTGGGAGCGTGCCGGCAATCACCAGGAGTGAATCAGACAACGTCGCTTGGCGGCATATTGCCGCCGAGGACGCCGCGAGTCACGCCGCGCCTTGCGGTCTACGCGACGATCCTGCGTCATCCTCCCCTGAACAAGCCTGCATTGACCCCCAAGTAAAACGCGATGTTCGCGCACATCAAGCCAACGGAAGCTACAGAACTCCAGTAGCCAATCCGCCACTCTTCCTTGGCAGCGGACTTTCGCAGAATATAAAGAGAAGCAAAGGTGAGTCCGACAATTGCCGACAGAAACGCGATCTGCCGATCTGGCGCGATGCGGATTGGCAATGGGCGGCAGCAGACAACCTCAGCGATATCCCTGAATGCAAAAAGCGTCACCCAGCTAAACATGGTCAGAAGCAAAGCGGAGCAAACGAGAATCGTCAGTGCAACGCAGTTGATCAAGACGGCGTTCCTGGATGCAGCCATCTAAACCTCAGTTTCTGAGCGCGCGGGGTCGAGGCGCTCTCCCACAAATCGTGTTGTCAGGCGGCAGCAATATACTTTCCGCCACTCATTCTTCAGCCTTCGCAAGAGCATGGAACTTTACTGCTTCCAGGCATGAACGAGTGCCAGGCAGCGACGCAACCGTCGCTGCCTGGCGAGTGCGTCAACTCTCCAGCGGCTGCAACTTCAGCAACCGCCCACCGGCGCCATCCTCCAGCAGCCACAGCGCGCCATCCGGCCCCTGCTCCACCTCGCGGATGCGCTTGCCCATGTCGTAGCGGGCGGCCTCGCGTGCGGTCTCGCCGTTGAACTCGATCCGCACCAGCGACTGCGAGGACAGGCCGCCGATGAAGCCGTTGCCGCGCCACTGCGGGAAGCGGCTGCCGTTGTAGATGACGAAGCCGGCCGGCGAGATCACCGGCGTCCAGCTCACCTTGGGCGCGGCGAATTCCGGGCGCGTGCTGTGATCGGGAATCGGGCGGCCGTCGTAATGGTCGCCGTTGGACACGATCGGATAGCCGTAGTTGGCGCCGCGCTGGATCAGGTTCAGCTCGTCGCCGCCGGCCGGGCCCATTTCGTGCTCCCACAACCGGCCATTGGCGTCGAAGGCCAGACCGAGCACGTTGCGGTGGCCCAGCGACCACACCTGCGCGGCGACGCCACCGCGGTTGGCGAACGGATTGTCGGCCGGCACGCTACCGTCGTCGTTGAGGCGCACGATCTTGCCCAGGTTGCCGCTCATGTCCTGCGCCGGATCGAACTTCTGCCGCTCGCTGGAACTGATCCACAGCTTGCCGTCCGGCCCGAACGCCAGCCGATGGCCGAAGTGGCCGTTGCCGGACACCTTGGGCTGCTGCCGCCAGATCACCTGCTGCTGCGACAGGGTGCCGCCGCCGCTGCTGTCCAGGGTCAGCTTGGCGCGCATCACCGCTGCGCCGCGGGTATCGCCGCTGCCGGGTTCGGCGTAGCTCAGGTAGACCCAGCCGTTCTTGGCGAAGCCCGGATGCGGCAGCACGTCGCCGAGACCGCCCTGGCCGCCGTACGCCACGGTGGGGACGCCGCTGACCGTGCCGGTATGGCCGCTGACCGGGTCGATGCGCTTGAGCGTGCCGCCTTTCTCGCTGATCAAGGCGGTGCCATCGGGCAGGAAGCTCATCGCCCACGGTTCGTTGAAGGTGGCGACCGGCGTCGCCGAGAACGGCCAGTCGCCACGCCGCTCGGCGGCCGTGTCGGCGGGGGCGGCGTGCGCCGCAGAGATCGCCAGGCCCATGGCCAGCGCGCAAGCCAAACCCAGGGGAGTTCGCATGACGTGCACCTATCGGTTGGGGTCGAATCCCGAACCTAGCAGAGCCCGCGTGCACGGCAAGCATGCCGCGGCCAAGCCGTGGTCGCGGTCACGACGGCAGCGGTCTGCCCGCCCGGGGCAGCGCGCCAGAGCGGATCACTCCAGCGGAGGCGGCAGCGTCTGCCCGACGTGGCGCTTGCCGCCTTGACCGGCCCCCACCGCATCGCGGGTGTTCTTCTGCACCGCCACTGCACCGAACAGGCTAAGCGCGAAGGCCATGGCATAGAAGCCTTTCTCGCTCAGCAACAAGGTTGCATTGAACAGACCAACTGCCAACAGCACCAGCGCCGCGATCACCGAGAACCAGCAGATCGAGTAATACAACCCACTCACCGGAATGTCCTCGACGCGGTCGCGCACGCTCTTTTGCAGCGAGACCGCGGAGAACAGGCCGAACAGCAGGACCGTGAAGTAATAGCCCTTCTCGTTCAACATCATTTCGGCATTCCACAAGCCGATCAGGAACCCGCCCGTGCCCAGCAGCAACGCCCCCCAGGAGGCAGCGATAAAGGCGGCGGAGGTCTTGGGCGCAGCTTGCATGAGAAATTCCTTGTGATGAGGGAAGACCAGGATCGGCGCATGGGCGAGGCGCAGCGCGCATCCCGACAACGCAACCTGAATGCATAAGGTAGAGGAAAGCGGCGAGTTACGCACCCGATCACAGTGGATGCCGCGCCGCACCCGCCGTAGACGCCTGCAGCAGGCCGCATCGGAACGCTTCCGCAGATGCAGGCGGCGTCACGCCGCGTCCTGCATGGAAGGCCGGGAACGCAGGCCGCAGGCAGGAAGCCGACGCGACGAGTACACGCGCCCACACCCACGACAGGCGTCCGTTGCGACCCCACAGAGGCACGCCAGACCATGAAAGTGGCTGCAAGAGCAGCCAGCGCGCGTCCTCCGGGCCGCATGGCGCTGCCTCCGGATCAGGGCAATCCGCGCGACCGAATCACCATCGGCGTCACGCCCAGGTCGGCGACGGCTGTCGCTGCGCCAGGCTCAGCCGGGCAGCAGCTCGAAGGCCACCGGCTCGCCGCTGGCCGAGGACGCGCACACCCACAGGTCGAACAGGCCCGGCTCGGCCGCGCACTGTCCGTCGCGGCCGGTGAAGGCCAGCGCGTGGCGATCGAGGGTGAAGCGGACCTCCATGCCCTCGCCTGCGGCCAGCCGCACCTTGCGGAACGCCTTCAACTCGCGCACCGGGCGCACCCGGCTGGCGACGCGGTCGTGGATGTACAACTGCACCACTTCCTCGCCCTCGCGTTCGCCGACGTTGTCGATGCGCGTGGTCACGGTCAGGGTGTCGTCCCAGCCGACCTGGGTGCGATCGAGCTGCGGCGCGCCATAGGCGAACTGCGTGTAGCCGAGGCCATGGCCGAACGGATACAGCGGCGCGTTCGGCACCTCGCGCCAGCGCGACTTGAACTCGCTCATCGTCGGCAGTTCCGGCCGGCCGGTGCGCGGGTGGTTGTAGAAGTACGGCTGCTGCCCGGCATCCAGCGGGAAGCTCACCGGCAGGCGCGCGGACGGGTTGTAGTCGCCGAACAGCACGTCGGCCACCGCCGGACCGGTCTGCGTGCCCAGGTACCAGGTCACCGCGATCGCCGCGGCGTCGCGCACCGCACCCTGCAGCGCCAGCGCGCGGCCGTTGCGCAGCAGCACCACCAGCGGCGTGCCGGTGGCGGCGACCGCCTCGGCCAGCGCCTGC
>NZ_AQOJ01000422.1:0-3208 GCF_000364685.1 Xanthomonas sp. SHU 166 | reverse complement strand
GGCGGGCGCTCCAGAATGTGTCAGGGATCAGCGCGCATGCCGTGTCGTGGTTGCGCGTGCGGATGATGGGGGTGCGCGACGCAGTGGACGCCCGCCCGCGCCGCAGCGCGGAGGCGGCCACAGCCGCGCCCGCCAGGCCCAACGCGGCGTACGCAGGCATGGTCGACGCCTCAGGCCAGGACCGGCAGGTCGCGCCGTGCGTTGAGGTAGTCGGCGGCGGTGATCGCCTTGCCGCCGTCGCGCTGCAGCACGCGCAGGCGCAGCGCGCCCTGGCCACAGGCGATGTCGATGCCCTGCCTGGACGCGGTCAGCACCGTGCCCGGCTGCTGCGCGTGGGCCAGGTCCAGCGCGATCGCGCCGTGCACCCGCACCCGCTCGCCGGCCAGCACCGCCTCCGCGACCGGCCACGGATCGAAGGCGCGCACCTGCCGCGCCAGTTGCGCCGCCGGCTGCTGCCAGTCCAGCCGCGCCTGCGCCTTGTCCAGCTTGTGCGCATAGGTGACGCCGGCCTCCGGCTGCGGCTGCGCCACCGGACGCAGGCCGGCGCGCAGCAGGCCCAGGCCGTCGGCCAGCACCTGCGCGCCGAGCGCGGCCAGGCGGTCGTGCAACTGCCCGCCGGTCTCGTCGGCACCGATCGGGGTCCGCTGCGACAACAGCACCGGGCCGGTATCCAGGCCCGCTTCCATCTGCATCAGGCACACCCCGGTCTCGCTGTCGCCGGCCTCGATCGCGCGCTGGATCGGCGCGGCGCCGCGCCAGCGCGGCAGCAGCGAGGCATGCACGTTCCAGCAGCCATGGGTCGGGATCGCCAGCACCGCCTTGGGCAGGATCAGCCCGTAGGCCACTACCACGATCAGGTCCGGCTGCAGCGCGCGCAGCGCCTGCAGGGTTTCCGGCGCGCGCAGCGTCTGCGGCTGCAACACCGGGATGCCGCGCGCCACCGCTTCCAGCTTGACCGGCGACGGGGTCAGTCCGCGGCCGCGCCCGGCGGGCCGGTCCGGCTGGGTGTAGACCGCGACCACTTCATGGCGCTGCGCAGCCGCGCGCAACGACGGCACGGCGAAGTCCGGCGTACCGGCGAAGACGAGTTTCATGGAGGCTGGGAACCGGGAATGGGGAATGGAGAATGGGAAAAGCGCGAACCCGGAAAGGCCACGGGTACCGCACTTACGATTCCCGTTTCTCCATTCCCGGTTCCCCGCTTCAAGCCACGTGCTTGCGCGCCTTGGCCAGCTTCTTGCGCACCATTTCGCGCTTGAGCGGGGACAGGTAGTCGACGAACAGCTTGCCGTCGAGGTGGTCCATCTCGTGCTGCACGCATACCGCCAGCAGGCCGTCGGTGCTCAGTTCCTGCGGCTGGCCCTGGCGGTCCAGGTAGCGCACGGTGATGGCGTCGGCGCGGGTCACGTCGGCGTAGATGCCGGGGACCGACAGGCAGCCTTCCTGGTACACCTGTTCGCCGTCGCGCTGCACGATCTGCGGGTTGATGAACACCTGCGGGGCGTTCTTCTCCTCGCTGACGTCGATGACCATGAAGCGCTTGTGCACGTCGACCTGGCTGGCGGCCAGGCCGATGCCGGGCGCGTCGTACATGGTCTCGAACATGTCGTCGAGCAGGCGTTGGAAGGCCGCGGAGGTGACCTCGGCGGCGTCGACCGGCACCGCCTTGGTACGCAGGCGCGGATCGGGGAATTCGAGAATGGGGAGCAGGGCCATAGCGGTACCCAAGATGGGGGCGCCGGACGATTCGGCAAGACCTGCGGATTCTACCCGTTTCTGCGCCCGCCGCTTGCGCCCGCACCAGGGTTCTGCACTATAGTGCGCGAACCTGTTGGGGAATCAGGCTTCGCGCTCATGTTCAATCGACTCCGTACGGTCGTCGCCGTGGCGATGCTCACCGTGGCGACCTACGCTGCTTCCGCCAGCATGGCCGCCGAACACCCCGACACCTACGTGGTGCGCAAGGGCGATACGCTGTGGGACATCGCCGGGCGCTTCCTCGGCAAGCCCTGGCTGTGGCCGGAAATCTGGCAGGCCAATCCGCAGGTGCACAACCCGCACCTGATCTACCCCGGCGACGTGCTCAGCCTGGCCTACCTGGACCGGGTGGCGCATGCCGAGGTCAAGCCGGGCCCGCGCCAGGACGCGCCGATCGACGCGATCCCGCTGGCGCAGGTGGAGCCGTTCCTGAAGAACCTGCGCGTGGTCGACCGCATCGACAACCTGCCCTATGTGGTCGGCACCGAAGACAACCGCCTGCGCGCCACCGACGGGCAACTGGTCTACGCGGTCGGCCTCGGCCAGGCCCAGGCCGGCCAGCGCTACGCCGTGGTCCGCCCGACCGTGCGCTACCTGCTGCCCAAGCTCAGCGACGACCTCGACGCCGAAGGCCGCAGCATCCCCGGCAGCGGCAACCTGTGGCAGACCTTCGTGCCGCCGGACAAGCGCCGCGAGACCCTCGGCTACGAACTGGCCCAGGTCAACATCGGCACCGTCGCCCGCGTGTCCGCCGACGGCCGCCAGGCCACCGGCCTGCTGCTGCAGGACAACGCCCGCGAAGTGCGCGCCGGCGACCGCCTGATTCCGGTCGAGGCGCAGCCCTACGACCTGCAGTTCGTGCCGCATCCGCCGTCCGAGCAGGCGATGGCCGCCGGCCTGCGCGTACTGGCGGTGGCCGACGCGTTCAGCGCGGCCGGCCCGCGCGACGTGATCGCCATTTCCGGCGGCCGCCGCGAAGGCATCGACAACGGCACCGTGGTGTCGCTGTGGCGCCACGGCACCCGGGTCAACGACCGCGTGCGCCACCCCAACACCTCTCGCGCCGACGACGGCTTCACCGGCGGCAGCGGCACCGTGGCGCTGCCGGACGAGTACGCCGCGCACGCGATGGTGTTCCGCACCTTCGACAAGGTCAGCTACGCGCTGGTGATGGACGGCATCAAGCCGACCCGGATCGGCTACGACGTCAAGCACCCGGACGCGCGCTGACCCGCGGCTGGGGACTCCCCCTACAGCGATTGCAGACGGCGCCGGAGGGCGCCGTCTGCGTCTGCGGCCTAGGCTGGGCGCATGTCCAGTCCGGCCATCGCCCCTGCCCACACACCCACCGATCCGGCCCTGCTGCGCCTGTCGCTGGCCGGCGGCGCCAGCGCCCCACGCCGACGACTGCTGGAGCAACACGGCAGCCCGGCCGCGGCGCTGGCCGCCG
>NZ_AQOJ01000421.1:0-1646 GCF_000364685.1 Xanthomonas sp. SHU 166 | reverse complement strand
CGTTGCGCTCGACCTCGATCAGGCCGTTGCCGCCGCCGCGGCCCAGGGCCTGCACCTGCGGCGCGACCTGGTCGGCGCTGGTGATCGGGGTGCCGTCCACCGCCAGCACGCGGTCGCCCGGGCGCAGCACGCCGTCGGCGGCCGAGCCGGCGGTGACGTTGGCGATCACTGCCGGCTGCAGGGTGAAGCGCCAGGTCAGGCCGGCCAGGGTCGGCACCTGCTGTTCGTCGAAGCCGACCGGCAGCTGCGACAGGCGCAGGGTCCGGGTATGGCTGGCGCCGTCCTGCGCGTCCTCGGTCTGCACCGGCACGTCCTCGCGGTCCATGGCGGCGACGGTCAACTGCATGGCGGCCTCGCTCCAGGTGGCGACGTCGCGGTCGCCGACGCGGACGATGCGCTCGCCGGGCTGGAATCCGGCCTGCTGCGCCAGGCCCTCGGCGCGGCCGACGATGGGCGCGTAGTCCTGCTTGCCGATCACGAACATCGCCCAAAGCAACGCCACGCACAGGATCAGGTTGGCGATCGGGCCGGCGGCGACGATGGCGATGCGCTGCCACACGCTCTTGTTGTTGAAGGCCTGCGCGCGCTCGGCCGGGGCCACCTCGCCCTCGCGTTCGTCGAGCATCTTCACGTAGCCGCCGAGCGGAATCGCGGCGATCGCGAACTCGGTGCCGTGGCGGTCGTAGCGCGACCACAGCGGCTTGCCGAAGCCCACCGAGAAGCGCAGCACCTTGACCCCGCAGCGGCGGGCGACCCAGAAATGGCCGAACTCGTGGAAGGTCACCAGGATGCCCAGGCTGACCAGCATCCACCAGATGGAGCCGACGACATTACCCATGCGCGTGGCTCATGGCGGCGTGGGGATCAAGCATGGGCGAAGTGGCGGGCAATGGCGAGTTCGGTGATCTTGCGCGAGTGCGCATCCGCCGCCAGCAACGCGTCCAGGGAATCGGCCGCGACCGCAGGCAGCTCGGTCAGGGCGTTCTCGACCAGCGCAGGAATCGATAGGAAACCGATCCGGCCCTGAAGAAAGGCTGAAACAGCCACTTCGTTGGCCGCGTTCAGGATCGCCGGGGCGCTGCCGCCGGCCTGCATCGCGCGCCAGGCCAGGCCCAGGCAGGGGAAAGCGTCCAGGTCCGGCGCCTCGAAATCCAGCCGGCCCTGCGTCAGCAGGTCCAGCCCGGCGACTCCGGAGGCGATGCGGTCCGGCCAGCCCAGGCCCACCGCCAGGGTGGTGCGCATGTCCGGCAGGCCCATCTGCGCCAGGGTCGAACCGTCGATGAACTCGACCAGCGAGTGCACCAGGCTCTGCGGGTGCACCAGCACCTCGATGCGCTCGGGCGCCAGCGCGAACAGGTGGTGGGCCTCGATCACTTCCAGGCCCTTGTTCATCAACGTCGCCGAATCGACAGAGATCTTCGGCCCCATCGACCACTTCGGGTGCGCCACGGCCTGCGCCGGGGTCACCGCCTGCAGGCGCGCGCGGTCCCAGCCGCGGAACGGGCCGCCGGAGGCGGTCAGCAGCACCCGCCGCACCTCGGCACCGGTCTGGCGCGAGCGCAGGCACTGGAAGATGGCGTTGTGTTCGCTGTCGATCGGGATGATCTCGGCGCCGGCCGCGGCCGCCGCGGCGGTGACCAGTTCGC
>NZ_AQOJ01000420.1:0-1272 GCF_000364685.1 Xanthomonas sp. SHU 166 | reverse complement strand
TGCGCCGCAGCCGCAGGGCTGGGGCACGCAGCCGCAGGACCTGCCGGTGTCGCCGTGCGCGGCGCCGCCGTCCGCCGCCAGCCTGGGCTGGCGCTGAGTCCGTGCCGTCGCGCGGCAGGCGCGCGCAGCCGATGGTTTACGCTGCGCGTCTCGTCCGAAGGGAAGCGATCCGATGAGCCAGAAGCGTCCACCCGGAACCGGATCCGCAGGTTCCAAGGCGGCCAAGGCCGCCGCGCGCAAGGCGGCGCCGGTTGCGGCGGAGCATGCGGACAAGCCGAAAAAGGCCACAAAGACCGCACCGGCCGCCGCCGCGCGCGACCGCCAGCGGGTGGTGACCGTCACCGACATCGCCGATGCGGTCGGCGTCTCCCGCGCCACGGTCTCGCTGGTGTTGCGTGGCAGCCCGTTGGTGCATGCCGACACGCGTGCGCGCGTGGAAGCGGAACTGAAGCGGCAGCGCTACGTCTACAACCGCGGCGCCGCCAATCTGCGCCGGCGCACCTCGACCTGCGTGGCCCTGGTCATCAACGACCTGGCCAATCCGTTCTTCGCCGAGTTCGCCGCCGGCGTGGACGAGGCGCTGGGCGAGCAGGGCTACGTGACCCTGCTCGGCAGCACCGGCGAATCGCCCGCGCGGCAGCAGGCCGTACTGGCCTCGCTGATGGAACACACCCCGGCCGGCGTGATCCTGTCGCCGGCCGAGGGCAGCGACGCCGCCGAACTGCACACGGTGCTGGACGCCCGCGCGAACGTGCTGCTGTTCAACCGCGAACTTGCCGGCGCCGACGACTGGGGTTTCCTCGGCCTGGACAACCAGCGCGGCGCGCAACTGGCCACCGAGCATCTGATCGCGCTCGGCCACCGCCGCATCGCCTTCTACGGCGGCCATGCCGATTCCAGTTCCTGCCGGCAGCGTCGCGCTGGCCACGCGCAGGCGATGCGGCAGGCCAGGTTGCCGGTCGATCCGGCCTGGCTGATCGAGTCCGCGCCCAATCGCCTGGAAGCGGCGGCGCGCCACGGTGACCTGTTCGCCCACGACGCGCCGCCCACCGCAGCGGTCTGCTACAACGATACGGTCGCGCTCGGCCTGATGCTGGGCCTGCTCGCGCGCGGCATCCGCCCGGGCCAGGACTTCGCGATCACCGGGTTCGACGACATCCCCGAGGCCGCGGTGAGCACACCCGCGCTGACCACGCTCGCCGCGCAACCGCGCGCGCGCGGCCGGCAGGCGGCGCAACTGGTGCTGGAGCGGCTGGATGCGGCCGCGCCGCC
>NZ_AQOJ01000419.1:0-991 GCF_000364685.1 Xanthomonas sp. SHU 166 | reverse complement strand
AGGCGGCCAGGGCCAGCGGCAGGAACAAAAGGGGAAGCGACGAGGTACGCATGCCGGTGGTCTCCCTGTGGCGGCGCGGCTGCGCCGGAATCAGGCCGGTTCGGTCTCGCCGCCGCCGCGGTGCAGCGGGTTGGGCAGCGCCTGGCCCTGTTCGGTGAACTGCAGCGACACCGAATTCAGGCAGTGGCGCTCGCCGCTCGGCGGCGGGCCGTCCGGAAACACGTGGCCGAGATGGCTGTCGCAGCGGGCGCAGACGATCTCGGTGCGGATCATGCCGTGGCTGGTGTCGCGTATCTCGCGCACGTGGTCGGGGTGGTAGGGCGCGAAGAAGCTCGGCCAGCCGGTGCCGGAATCGAACTTGGCGCTGGAGCGGAACAGCGGCAGCCCGCACATCCGGCAGGTGTAGACGCCCTCCAGCTTGTTGTCCAGGAATACGCCGCAGAACGGCGCTTCGGTGCCGTGCTGCAGCAGCACCCGGCGTTCCTCCGCGTTCAGTCCGCCGATCAACTGCTCGCGCTCGGCAGCGGTAGGAGGCGTGAGGTCGAATCGGCTCATGGCGGGGCCCGTGGCTGGAGGAGGGGAAAACAACATGAGGGCTGTACGGGGTGGATCAAGCGCGCCGCGCCGCGTCGACGCCGAGTTGGCGATGCGCTAGCGTGGAGCGCTCTCTTGCGGCCCATCGATGGAGCCACCGTGAAGCGCCTGCTGCCCTGCGTTGCCATCGCCCTGCTCGTGCCGGCGCTCGCCGCCGCGCAGAGTCTCCAGCCAGTCCCCGGCGCGCCGGCCGGCAATCGCGACGCCAACACCCTGCAGTCCGCGCCGCCGCCGGCGCCCTCGGTGGCCAGCCGTCTCGACGAGCGTCCACCTGCCTCGACGACCGCTCCCAAGGCCGCGCCGGTGCCCTCCAGCCTGGACGACCGGCCGCAAGGAAAGGCCCGGCACACGCGCCCGGCCAGTCCGGCGGTACCGGCCGCCGCGCTCGCCGACCCGT
>NZ_AQOJ01000418.1:0-2143 GCF_000364685.1 Xanthomonas sp. SHU 166 | reverse complement strand
AGCGGCGTCGGCGCCGAACTGGAGCTGGCCGCGCTGCCGGCGGTCGCCGCCCCGGCCGACGCGGACCCTGCGCAGGTGCACGCCTGGCAGCTGGGCGGTGGCGACGACTACGAACTGTGCTTCACCGCCGACCCGGCGCAGCGCGCGGCGATCGTGCAGGCGCTGCAGGCGGTCGGGGTCACGGCGACGCCGATCGGGCGCATCGTCGCCGGCAATGGCATCGCGGTGCGCGATGCCGACGGCCAGCGGTGGCAGCCGCCGCGAAGCGGCTACCAGCACTTTTTGAGCTGAGCCGCGCGGCCTGAGCGCGCGCCGGCCACCGGCTGCGGCGCCAGCACGTTCGGGTCGCCCGCCAAGGTCCTTCCATACTGTGCCGCACTGCGGCGTGAATATCGCCCGTACCCGGTGGTACGGTCCGCCTGCCCGGCCTCGTGTCGAGCGCTTGTCACCGTTCTGGCAGTACCGTTCCGGCAGCCGGCCATTCCGGTCCGGCGCCGCTTGGGAGGCAGTCCATGCGCATGTCCGTGTCACGTCGCATCGCCCTCGGCGCGATGTTGCTGGTGTTCTCCGCCGCCGCGGCCGCGGCCGGCTTCACCAAGCAGTACCAGAGCATTCCCAGTTTCGACGGCACCAAGCTCGGCGCGCTCGTGCTGGTGCCGCAGGGGCAGGGCCCGGGGCCATTCCCGCTGGTGGTGATGCCGGCCAGCTGGTCGCTGCCCAACCTGGAATACGTGGGCCGCGCCAGCGAACTGGCCAACGACGGCTACGTGGTGGTCAGCTACACCTCGCGCGGCTTCTGGGATTCGCAGGGGCTGATCGACATCGCCGGGGCACCGACGGTGGAAGATGTCAGCGCAGTGATCGACTGGGCGCTGGCCAACACCCCGGCCGACGCCAAGGCGATCGGTGTCTCGGGTATCTCCTACGGCGCCGGCACCAGCCTGCTCGCCGCCGCGCGCGACCCGCGCATCAAGGCGGTGGCCGCGCTCAGCGGCTGGGCCGATCTGCAGGCCTCGCTGTACGCCAACAGCACTGTCAGCCAGCAGGGCGTGGGCCTGCTGGTCGCCGCCGGGGTCGCCACCGGCCGGCCCGGTCCGGACCTGGCGCGGATCACCGCACACGTGGCGGTGGGGGACTACGACGGCGCGGTGCAGGGCTTCCTGCCCAAGGCGGCCGAACGCGGAGTGATCAACGAGGTGCAGGCGCTCAACCGCAACGGCCCGGCGGTGCTGCTGGCCAATGCGTTCAACGACGGCCTGTTCCCGCCGAACCAGTACATCAACCTCTACAACCGGCTCAGCGTGCCCAAGCACCTGATGTTCAGCCAGGGCGACCACGCCACTGCCGAGCTGCCGGGCGCGCTGGGCCTGCCGAACCAGGTGTATACCGAGGCCACGCGCTGGTTCGACCGCTACCTGAAGGGCCGCGACAACGGCGTGGACCGTGAAGCGCCGGTGCAACTGTCGACCCTCGGCGGCACCTGGCTCAGTTATGCCGACTGGAACAGCGTACAGGCCGGCGCCACCCGCTACGGCCTGACCGGCCCCAGCGGCCCGTTGTTGCCGACCGGATCGCTGACCAGCGGCAACAGCAGCGGCTGGAACTACCGCATCGCCACCGGCGTGCCGACCCTGGCCGATTCCGGTGTTGTGATGGTGAGCGGCCTGCTGCAGGGCCTCGGCCAGCCGGTGACCACCTCGATCCCGCTGGTCAGCCGCGCCGGCGCCGCGGTGTGGAGCGGCCCGGTGCTGTCCAGCGACAAGCGCCTGGCCGGCGCGCCCTCGCTGCGGCTGACGGTGACCCCGAGCCAGTCCAACGTGTCGTTGTTCGCTTATCTGTACAGCATGGACGGCTCGGGTTCGGCGCAATTGCTGAGCCATGTGCCGTACACCCTGCGCAACGCGACCCCGGGCACACCGGTGACGCTCGACCTGGCGCTGCAGGCGACCGCGGTCGAGATCCCGGCCGGCCGCCGCCTGGTGCTGGTGGTGGACACCACCGATCCGCGCTACACCTCGGCCAGCCGCTTCGGCGGCACCGTGAGCTTCAGCTCGCCGACGGCGACGCCGTCGTTTTTGAGTGTGCCGTTGCACTGAGGTAGTCGGCGTTTCCCTTCTCCCATCGGGAGAAGGTGCCCCGCAGG
>NZ_AQOJ01000417.1:0-3255 GCF_000364685.1 Xanthomonas sp. SHU 166 | reverse complement strand
GGCTGCCGCCGCGGCCGCGCCGCCCGCAGCAACGCCGGCGCAGCCCTTCGTCGAAACCAGCTACGTTGTCGCTCCCGACACGGTGGGCGACTTCAGACTGCGCAGCAGCAAGTACGACCCGGCCGCCAAGGCCGCCGGTGCCGGCTTCCTCTACGTGCTGAAAGGCCACCCGGAACTGACCATCAACGTGTTCGTCTATCCCGCCGGACAAAAGGAATCGGCGCGGGCCATCGCCGACGGCATGGCGGGCTTCCGTGCCGATCTGGCCGCAGCGGTCTCCGGCGGCACCTACGCGGAACTGCACGAACTGGGTGCGCAAGGATTCGAGCTGGGCATCGTCGTCGAACCGGCGCCGAAGGCCGCCAGCGCCCTGGACAAGGCGCTGGTCGCGGCGATCGCCGAGGCCCAACGTGTGCCCGGAGAAAAGCTGCGGATGGAACTGCGCCTCGACCCGGAGGATGCACCGGCCCGCTCCAACGGCTATCTGTTCTACAAACAGCTCTACTACTTCAAGGTGCGCGTGTCGGCCGCTGCGCAGGACATCGGACCGGATGCCTTCGACACCCTCGCCGACCAGGCGGCGCGCGCGCTCGTGCCCGCCATCCAGGTGACCAATGTCGGCGGCTGCGCGACACCGACCATCCAGATCGACCCGAACGGCAAGCCGGAACAGGCGGCACTGCAGCTCGTCCGCCAGAGCACCCTCTACCAGGGCTTCAACTGCAGCAAATCCGCCGCAGACGCTGGCATCGACCGCGCGGCCGGCAATGCCGCTGTGATCGAGATCGCCTACGACGCCGGCGACTGGGCGTCGCCCTGAGCGCGCGTTAGCGCGATACTGTGGCTCCCACCGCAGCACCCGGCCGTTCCGCCATGACCAAAGGTCCCGTCCGCCTCGATGTCGGCGTCAGCTACGCCCTGCCCCGCGCCGGGCTGCCGGCGGCGCCGAGCTTCCGCAAGTGGGTCGCCGCGGCATTGAAGGGCCGCATCCGCGAGGCCGACCTGGCGATCCGTCTGGTCGACGACCGCGAAGGCCGCGCCCTCAACCAGCACTACCGCGGCAAGGACTACGCCACCAACGTGCTCAGCTTCCCGGCCGAACTGCCCGAGGGGCTACCGAAGGGCGTCAAGTTGCCGCTGCTCGGCGACCTGGTGATCTGCGCGCCGGTGGTGGCGCGCGAAGCCGCCGAACAGGACAAGCCGCTCAACGCGCACTACGCGCACCTGACCGTGCACGGCGTGCTGCACCTGCTCGGCTGGGACCACGAGGACGACAAGGAAGCCGAGGCGATGGAGCAGCTGGAGCGCGAGATCCTGGCCGACCTCGGCGTTTCCGACCCCTACGCCGGCGAGCGTTGATCCGAGATCCCACACCCGCTGTCGCGACTACCCTCACCCCAACCCCTCTCCCGGGGGGAGAGGGGCTTAATGTGTTCCCCACCACCCCGCGCTGGTCAAGCGCGAGCCCCGGCGGTAACGTGGCCGCGCGGCGATCGCCGCAGCCCCGCTTTTCTTCGAGGTTCCGTGCGTTGATCCGTCCCTCGCTCGTCCTGCTCGCGCTCGCCTGTGTCGTCCCCGCCGCTGTCGCCGCGCCTCCCGCACCACCGACTGCAGCGCCTGCCGCCACCGCAACCGCCGATCCGGCCATCGACCTGCCAGCGCTGCTGGAATGCCGCCAGCACGTGGCCGACTTCACCGCGCTGGCGCCGCTGCTGGCCGATCCGCTGAAGGCGGTGGCGCACGGCTGGCGGCCGCTGCAGCAGTCCAACCTGTTCATGACCGAGTACGCGCTGACCCGGCCGATCCAGGTGTTCGGCTATAGCAGCGAGCGCATCGCCTTCTCCGGCGCCAGCGTGATGGCGATCCTGGACCTGCCCGACCCGCGGCCGCTGGCCAAACGCCTGAATCTGGAAGCGGCCGTGGACACCCCGGAGAAGGCCATGTTCGGCCGCGAAGTGCTCAGCCGCGACGTCCACGATCCCAAGACCGGCGAGCCGATGATCGAGTCGATCATCCTCAGCGTGTCCACGGTGAAATCGCATCCCGGCAAGACCCTGGCCGGCTGCAGCTACAGCCTGGACCTGCCCGAGGAGCCGGGCGCGGCACCGGCACCGGACGCGCTGCACACGCCGGCCAAGGGCGGCTGAACCCGCGCCGGCGGGCCGACCGGTGCGGGCCGCCGACGTCGCGATGCTGTCGCGAGCGCCCTGCTAGACTTGCGGTTACCGCCCGCTCGACCGGGCGCCTACCCACAGAACATGTCAGAAGACGGACCGAGTAGTACCTCCCCGGAATCCCACGAAAAACGTCGCGGCTGGCTGGAACGCCTGACCTCGGTGTTCTCCGGCGACCCGCACACCCGCGACGATCTGGTCGAGGTGCTGCGCGACGCGCAGCACGATGGCCTGATCGCCGCCGACACGCTGCGCATGATGGAGGGCGCGCTGTCGGTCTCCGAACTCACCGTCGGCGACGTGATGGTCTCGCGCGCGCAGATGGTGTCGCTGCCGGTGGAGTCGCGCTTCCTCGACCTGATGAAGCAGGTGGTCGAATCCGGCCACTCGCGCTTCCCGGTGCACGGCGAGAACAAGGACGACATCCTCGGCATCCTGCTGGCCAAGGACCTGCTGCGCGGCGTGGTCGCCGACCACGGCCCGGGCACGGTGCGCGAACTGCTGCGCCCGGCGGTGCTGATTCCGGAGTCGAAGAAGCTCAACGTGCTGCTCAAGGAGTTCCGGCTCTCGCGCAACCACATGGCGATCGTGGTCGACGAGTACGGCGGCGTGGCCGGGCTGGTGACCATTGAGGACGTGCTGGAGCAGATCGTCGGCGACATCGACGACGAGCACGACGACGCCGAGGACGAGGCCTCGCTGATCGCCGCGCAGGCCGACGGCCAGTACGTGGTGGATGCGCTGACCCCGATCGAGGATTTCAACGAGCGCTTCGGCGCCGACTTCCCCGACGACGACTACGACACCGTCGGCGGGCTGGTCACCGAGGCGATCGGGCACCTGCCCGAGACCGGCGAGGAACTGACCCTGGGCCGATTCGCATTCCGCGTGGCGAAGGCCGACGCGCGCCGGGTGCAGGCGTTCCACGTCACCATCCTGCCGCCTCCCGCGCAGGACGGCGCTTGAGCACGCACCGCGTGCCGCGCATGCGCGCGGCCTGCTGGCTGGGAATGCTGCTGGCCCTGTGGACCGGGCTGGCCTTCGCGCAGACCGCGCCTGCGGATCCGGCGGCACCGCCGCC
>NZ_AQOJ01000416.1:0-5865 GCF_000364685.1 Xanthomonas sp. SHU 166 | reverse complement strand
GAGCGTGGCGGCGGTGCGGCCTGGGTGGCGGACGCGGGCGGAGTGGGGGCGGCAGACATGCGCCAAGTTTAGCCGGGCGCGCGCACGACCGCGTCGGCGTGCGCTGCGGCGCGCGTGGCGATCGTCTGCCGCCGCCTGCTTGCAACCGGCTATGCTGTCCGGATGCGCAACGATTTCATCGAGCGGCTGCTGCGCGGCCTGTACTCGGCCGTGCTCTATCTGCTGCTGCCGGTCACCGTCTATCACCTGGTCTGGCGCGGTTTCCGCGTGCGCCAGTACTTCCAGCGCTGGGACGAGCGCTACGCCTCGTATTCGCAGGCGCGCGGGCGGCCGCGGGTGTGGCTGCATGCGGTCTCGGTGGGCGAGGTCAACGTCGCCGCGCCGGTGGTCAATGCGCTGCGCGCGCAGCGCCCGGACATCCGCTGGGTGATCACCACCATCACCCCGACCGGTTCGGAGCGGGTGCGCGCGCTGTGGGGAGACGCGCTCGATCATGTGTATCTGCCCTACGACGTGCCCGGCAGCGTCGGCCGGTTCCTGCAGCACTTCCGCCCCAGCCTGGCGCTGATCCTGGAAACCGAGCTGTGGCCGAACATGCTGTTCGGCTGCCGCGACCGCGGCATTCCCGTGTACGTGCTCAATGCGCGGCTGTCGGCGCGTTCGTTGCGCGGCTATCGGCTGCTGCGGCCGTTGATCGGGCGCGCGCTGCGCACCGTCACCTGCGTGGCGGCGCAGTCGCAGGAGGATGCCGAGCGCTTCGTCGCGCTGGGCGCGCGTGCCGAGCAGGTGCGCGCGTTGGGCAACCTGAAGTTCGACATCGCCGCGCCTGCGCACTTGCCGGAGGTCGTCGCCGCGTTCCGCGAGCGCGTGCCGGCGACGCGTCCGGTGTGGATCGCCGCCAGCACCCACGACGGCGAGGAAGCGGCGGTGATCGAGATGCACCGGCAGCTGCGCCGGCAGTGGCCGGACCTGCTGCTGCTGTGGGCGCCGCGGCATCCGGAGCGCTTTGCCAAGGTCGAGGCGCTGGCGCGCGACCAGGGCTGGCGCGTGGCCACGCGCCGCCAGCAGCAGTGGCCGGGCACCGAGGATGCGGTGTTCGTGATCGATACGCTGGGCGAGCTGATGGGGTTCTATGCGTGTGCCCAGGTGGCTTTCGTCGGCGGCAGCCTGCAACCGATCGGCGGCCACAACCTGCTGGAGCCGGCGGCGGTCGGCACAGCGTCGGTGACCGGCCCGCACCTGCACAACTTCTCCGAAATCTCGCGGCGCATGCGCGAGGCCGGCGCGGTGGCCATCTGCGAGGATGCCGGCGCCGTGTGCGCGGCGCTGCAGTCCCTGCTGGGCGATGCCGAGGCGCGCACGCGCATGGCCGAGGCCGGCTGCGCGCTGGTCGCCAACGGCCGCGGCGCGCTGCAGCGGACCCTGCAGTTGATCGCGCCGCACCTGCCGCCGTTGGCGGGCGATGCGGGCGTGGAGGACTGACGCGTCGTAGAGACGCGCGGGCATATCCGTCGCAGCGGATATCGCCATGACGGGCTGTTCATGGGAAGTCCCGTCGCGGCTGAAGCCGCTCCTGCGGCTCCTGCGCATGACATGCGTCGTTACTCGAGGTGCCCTGCAAGTCGCGACGCATGGCTCTCGCCGTCCCTCTCCTCCCATCGCGCAGCGCGTCGGGACTGAAGTCCCTCCCACAGGAGGCTGCCGCCATTCGCCCCACGCCTCCATAAACAAAAACGGCGGACCCGAAGGCCCGCCGTTTCGGCGGCAAGCGCGTGTGCGTGCGCTTACTGCGTGCTGTTGGCGGAGTTGAGCTTGGATTCGGCGCTCTGGGTCAGCAGCGCGTTGATCGACTGCACCTCGGCCACGTCCAGCGAGCCGAGCGCCTGGCTCAGCAGCAGACGGTTCTGCAGGAAGTTGTAGCGCGCCTGCGCGTAGGCCAGCTGCGCCTGGTACAGGGTGCGCTGGTTCTGCACCACGTCCAGCACGGTGCGGGTGCCCACTTCCAGGCCGACCTGCGAGGCATCGAACGCGGCCTGCGCCGAGACCACCGCCAGGCGCCGCGCCTCGATCTCGCTGATCCCGGCCACCACCGTCTGGTAGGCGTTGCGGGTGTTGCGGTCGAGCGCGCGCTTCTGCAGTTCGTAGGTGTCCTGAGCGATGTCGCGCTGCGCCAGCGCCTGGCGCACGCCGGACTGGGTGGCGCCGCCGGCGAAGATCGGGATGTTCAAGGTCAGGCCGATGGTGTTGCTGTCGGCGCGCGGGGTGCTGCCGCTGCCGGAGACGCTGTTGCCCCAGTTCGCATCGCGGCCGGCGCTGGCCGACAGGCTCAGCGTCGGCAGGTGCCCGGCGCGTGCCGCCGAGACGCTGGCCTCGGCCGCCTGCACCTGGTACTGGTAGGACCGCAGCGACGGGTTCTTGTCCAGCGCCGAGGCGATCAGGCTGTCGATGTCGCCGCCGGTGGCCGGCAGCTGCGGACGGAAATCCTCCGGCAGGCCGCGCAGGTCGCGCACCGGCTGGCCGGTGATCTGGGTCAGCGCCTGGTACAGGTCCTGCAGCGAGTTGCGCGCATTGATCGTGTCGGCGCGGGCCTGGTCGTACTCGGCGCGGGCTTCGTGCACGTCGGTGATCGGCGCCAGGCCCACTTCCAGGCGCTTGTCGGCGTAGTCGAACTGCTTCTTGGCGGCGGCTTCGTTGGTTTCGGCGGCGACCAGCGATTCGATCGCCACCAGCACGTTGAAGTAGGCCGCCGAGGTGCGCACGATCAGGTCGTCGTTGGCCGAATCCAGGGTGTAGTCGGCGGCCAGGCTGCGCGCCTTCTGCGCGCGCAGGTTGGAGAACTGGGCGAAGTTGACCAGGGTCTGTTGGCCCTGCACGGCGTAGCTGCGGCTCTTGCCGGTGCCGGCCAGTTCGCCGCCGCCGCGCTCGACTTCGCTATGGTTGCGCTGCAGCGACGCGCTGCCGTTGATCTGCGGCAGCAGGGCGGCGCGCGCCTGCACTTCGCCTTCCTTGTCGTACAGCCGGGTCGATTCCGCGGAGGCCAACTGCGGGTCGCTGTTGCGGGCCATTTCGTAGACTTGCAGCAGGTCCGTGGCGTTGGCGGCCAACGGAAACAGCGCGGCGGCCAGCGCCAGGACGAGGGATCGGCGGATCATTGCGGCTTCCTTGATGGATCAGAATGTGAACTGGGGGACTGGCGCTGCGCCTCGCAGGTAGTACGCCAGGTCGGTTTCGAACAGCGATTCCGTGCGCGGCGCGCCCGCTTCGGCATGCACCAGCACCGCTTCCATGACCGGCGCGCGGCCGCGGATCGCGAACAGGCGGCCGCCGGGGCGCAGCCAGGCCAGGAACTGCGCCGGGATCTCGGTGACCGCGGCGGTGACGCAGACCACGTCGAAGCGGCGCTCGCTGTTCCAGGCGAAGGCGTCGGCGGTCTCGATGCGGACGTTGCTGCCCAGGCCGGCGGCGTCCAGGTTGGCGCGCGCGGCGGCGGCCAGGGCCGGCTCGATCTCCAGGCTGACCACTTCGCGGCCGAGCTCGCCCAGGCAGGCGCTGACGAAGCCGCTGCCGGTGCCGATCTCCAGCACGTCCTCGCCCGGCTGCAGGTCCAGGGCCTGCAGCATGCGGCCTTCGATCACCGGCTTCATCATGAACTGGCCGTGGCCCAGCGGAATCTCCAGGTCGGCGTAGGCCACGGCGCGGTGGGCCGGCGGCACGAAGGTCTCGCGCGGCAGCCGCGACAGCACGTCGAGCACGCGCAGGTCCAGCACGTCCCAGGGACGGACCTGCTGTTCCACCATCTTTTCGCGGGCTTGGGAGTAGTCGATCGTCATTTCGGGCATCCAACGCGGAGGGCCGGGCATTTTAGCCGGCACGGAGGCCGGGCGTATGCCGCAGCATCGCCGCCGGACGGTCCGGCGCGCAGTGCCGGAAGTCATCGGCCGTCGCGGACAGCCCCACGGCCGGGCTAGCGCGCCGCATAGGCACGCAGGAAGAAGTCGATGCTGGCCTCGACATGGGCGCGGATCCGCTCCTGGCTGGCGTCGCGGCACAGCCCGCACATCATCAGCGAGTACAGCTCGCCCTTGACCAGGCAGAAGAACTGCGAGGCGGCCAGGTCGAGGTCGGCGATGTCCAGCGCGCCGGCGGCGACGTGGGCCTGCAGCAACTGCGCCAGGTGCTGCTGGGTGCGCTTGGGACCGGCATTCCAGAACATCTCGCGGACGTGGTCGTCGCCGGTGCCCGGGGTCAGCATCATGCGGTGGGTGGCCATCGCCGCCTCGCTGCTGATCATGGCGAAGAAGGCCTGGCCGATGTCCAGCAACTGGGTGCGCAGCGGTCCTTTCAGGGCGTGCCCGAACAGGTCGTCGGGCAGCAGCGCCTGGCATTGCGCGCGCACCGCTTCGGCGAACAGGGTTTCCTTGTCGCCGTAGTGGCTGTAGACGGTGAGCTTGGAGACGCCGGCGCGGGCGGCGATGCCGTCCATGCTGACCCCGCCGAAGCCCAGTTCGGTGAACATTTCCCGTGCCGCTTCCAGGATCGCGGCGCGTTTGCCCATGTCCTTGGGGCGACCGGGCCCGGCGGGACGCGAGGAGGATTTGGCGGAGGCGGCGGACGATTTGCTGACCATGGGTGGCAATACTAGACCAGTCGGTTCGATATTTATACTAGACCCGCTGGTTCATTATTGTGACGCTGCGTTCGGCGGGTGTGGGGCCGGGCTGCGCAGTGCGCCGGCGGGCACGGGCCGCAGGGCCACGGCATCCAATGCTTTGCTTATGCGCGGCTTACATTTGCCTAACATCGGGCTCATGGTCGCCTAATCGACTGCCCCGACGATGCCGCCATGGCCATCGTCCCCCTCTCCGCTGCTTCCGGTTTCCGCTTCGCCGATCCTGTGCTGGTCGATGCCCTGCATCCCGATCGCGCGCAGGTGGAAGCCTTCATCGCCCGGGTCTACCACGAGCGCTACGGCGCGGTCCTGCGCGGCTTTCTTCCGCACCTGCTCGCCTACCACGGCGCCGACGGTCGCCTGCAGGCCGCGCTGGGGCTGCGCTGCGCCAGCGAGGGTCCGCTGTTCGTCGAGCAGTACCTGGCGCAGCCGGCCGAGCTGGCGATCGCCGAGCGGATGCCGCGGCGGGTGGTGCGCACGGAGTTGGTGGAGGTGGGCAATTTCGCCGCCGAGCACGCCGGCGACGCGCGGGCGATGATCCGCGCGCTGACCTGCACCCTGCATGGCGCGGGCCTGCGCTGGGTGCTGTTCGTGGCGACCCGGCAACTGCGCAACGCCTTCGACCGCCTGCACCTGGCCACTGTGGAGCTGGGCGAGGCGCGCGGCCAGGACCTGCGCGACGATCCCAGCGACTGGGGCGACTACTACGCGGCGCAGCCGCGGCTGATGTTCGGCGACATCGCCGCCGGGCACGCCTTCCTGCAACGCGAGGCGGAACCCCGCCACGGCGTGCTGCCCACGTTCCGCGCCTGCCTGGCGGGGGCGCCGTGAGCACGCCCGGCGTCGCCGACCTGCTGGCCGGCTTGCGCGGCGACGACGCGCGCGTGCTTTATGCCGATGGGGCGCTGCGCGAGCGCGATCTGCTCGAGCGCGCCCAGCGCCTGGCCGATGCGCTGCAGGGGCATGGGGTGCATTGCGTCGCCAGCCGCCTGGACAACGGCCCCGAGTGGCTGCTGCTGGATCTGGCGATCCGCCTGAACGGCGGCGTGCACGTGCCGCTGCCGACCTTCTTCAGCCCGGCGCAGGTGCAGTACGCCCTGGCCAGCAGCGGCGCGCAGGGGCTGATCGCGGCGCCGGGTCCGGCGCTGGCCGACCTTGACGGCGAGGCGTTGCGCCTGCCGGAGCCGGGACTGGCG
>NZ_AQOJ01000415.1:0-5706 GCF_000364685.1 Xanthomonas sp. SHU 166 | reverse complement strand
TCCGCGCAGTCGCCGCGGGTGATGGCCGATGCGCTGTCGCTGCTGTCCGTCGCCGACCGCATCCGGGTCCGCGCGCGCTTGCCGCATGCGGCGCAGCGGCGCCTGCACGACGCCGGGGCGAACGCCCCGGCCGCGCACTGGCTGCATGCCGCGCTGGCGTGGTGGCCCGGGGTACGCTGAGCCGCATCTGTCCGTCGCCACGATGCGCGCTGCCATCTCGCCGCGGCATCATCGGCCCCCGTCCCTGCCCACTCCCTTCCCCGGAGCCGCCATGCTCGCTCCCCCCACCTACCGGAACGCGCCCTGATGGAAGCCCTGCGCCTGTTCAATCTCGGCTCGCTGCTCGACACCCTGGTCAGCCTCACCGCGGCCTTCGTGCTCGGCGCGATCATCGGCTTCGAACGCCAGGTGCGCCAGCGCACCGCCGGGCTGCGCACCAACACCCTGGTCGCGGTTGGCGCGGCGATCTTCGTCTCGCTCGGCGACCGCCTGTTCGAGATCCACGGCGGCACCCAGGGTGCGGTGCAGGTGGTGGCCTACGTGGTCTCGGGCATCGGCTTCCTCGGCGCCGGCGCGATCATGAAGGAAGGCGCCAACGTCACCGGGCTCAACACCGCGGCGACGCTGTGGGGGTCGGGCGCGGTCGGCGCCTGCGCCGGTGCCGGGCTGGTCGCCGAGGCGGTGCTGGCGGCCATGTTCGTGCTGCTCAGCAATACCCTGCTGCGGCCGATGGTGAACCGGATCAACCGGCATCCGCTGAAGGAGTCCTCGCTGGAAGCCACCTACATGTTCTATGCGATCTGCGCGCGCGAGGTGCACGGCGACGTGCGCGAGCGGCTGATCGAACTGCTGGAGGAGGCGCACTACCCGGCGCGCGAGGTCGAGCAGCATCCGTTCGGGCAGAAGGACGTGGAGATCGCTGCCACCCTGTACGCCACCGCGGTGCGTGCCGAGGAACTGGATGCGGTGGTGCAGCGCCTGGAGGGCGAACCCGGTGTACAACAGGCGTTCTGGAACGCCGGCGCCGAAGCCTGAGCCAGTCATGCCCATCCCCGTCACTCCCACGCCACACCGCCGATGATCGCCTGGTTCAAGCCGCTGCCGCCGCATCGCCGCCTGCTCGGCCTGGCCGCGCTGGGCCTGGCGCTGGGTGCGATCTTCGTCGCCGACACGGTCACCGACTACGCGGTGGCGGCGGCGCTGTTCTACACCGTGGCGATCCTCGGCGCGGTGCGCTTGCTGGCCCCGGCCGGGCTGGGCGTGCTGGCGGGCATCTGCGTGGTGCTGGTCGTGCTCAGCTTCCATCTCACGCATGCCGGGGCCTACCACGTCGGCGTGATCAACTCGGCGATCAGCATCGTGGTGGTGGCGGTCACCGCCTCCATCGCGGTGCGCATGGAGCGGGCCAAGGCCGCCGCGCACGCGGCGCAGGCGCAGTTGCTGCGGCTGGCGCGGGTGCGCAGCCTGGGCAGCCTGACCGCGTCGATCGCGCACGAGGTCAACCAGCCGCTGGCGGCCATCGTCACCAGCGGCAACGCCTGCCAGCGCTGGCTCGACCAGCAGCCGCCGAACCTGGACAAGGCGCGCGCGGCGCTGGCGCGCATCCTCGCCGACGCCGAACGCGCCGGCGAGGTGATCGCGCGGGTACGCAGCCTGACCCGGGGCGAGGCCCCGCAGCAGCGCGCCTTCGACCTCAACGCCGCGGTGAACGAAGTGCTGGCGCTGTCGCAGGGCGAACTGGAGCGCAGCGCGGTCAGCGTGCACACCGAGCTGTCGGCGCTGCTGCCGCCGGTGTCGGCCGACCCGGTGCAGATCCAGCAGGTGATCGGCAATCTGTTGCTCAACGCGATCGAGGCGATGGCGGCCACGCCGCCGGCGCAGCGCACGCTGCGCATCGTCACTGAGCGCGAGGACACGCGCTCGGTGCGGCTGAGCGTGGCCGACAGCGGCGAGGGCCTGTCCGCGCAGGCGCAGGCGCATCTGTTCGATGCGTTCTGGACCACCAAGCAGGGCGGCATCGGCATCGGCCTGAGCATCAGCCGCAGCATCGTCGAGGCCGGCGGCGGGCGCATCTGGGCCGAACCGGGGCGGCCACGCGGCGCGGTGTTCTGCGTGTGCCTGCCCACCGCCGGCGGAGCCACGCCATGAATGACGCGACCGCACGCCCGGTGGTGTACCTGATCGACGACGACGCCTCGATCCGCGCCGCGCTGGAAGACCTGTTCGCCTCGGTGGACCTGCAGGTGCACGCCTTCGCCTCGACCCGCGACTTCCTGGCGCATCCGCGCGCCGACGCGCCGAGCTGCCTGGTGCTGGACATCCGCATGCCCGGGCAGAGCGGCATGGACTTCCACCGCAACATGCACGAGGCCGGGCTGGCGCTGCCGACCATCTTCATCACCGGCCACGGCGACATCCCGATGAGCGTGGAAGCGATGAAGAACGGCGCGATCGAGTTCCTGACCAAGCCGTTCCGCGACCAGGACCTGCTCGACGCGATCGGCCAGGGCATCGCCCGCGACCGCGCGCGCCGCGCCGCCGATGCGGCGCAGGCGGAACTGCAGGCGCGCTGGGCGCGGCTCAGCGCCGGCGAACGCGAGGTGGTGGAGCTGGTGGTGCAGGGCCTGTTGAACAAGCAGGTGGCGGCACGGCTGCAGCTCAGCGAGATCACGGTGAAGGTGCGCCGCGGCAATGCGATGCGCAAGCTGGAGGTCGGTTCGCTGGCAGAGCTGGTGCGGCTGGCCGAGCGGCTGGGGCGGTAGGTCGGTTGCGAGAACCCACGATTGCCGGGCGCGGCGGAACAGGTCCTGACGCACCGGTATTCCGCAGCAGCGGCTTCTACCGCGACGGGCTTCATCGGGAAAGCCCGTCGCGGCTGACGCCGCTTCTACGAGACAGAGAGAGAGAGCGGTCTCCGCTCGATAAAGCCGGACTTGCGCTTCGCATCGACCTCCACAAGCGCCGTGCCATACCGCGCCACAGGCATAGCTTTGCTGCACCGCATTCGGCGACACTGCCGGGCTTGTCACTTCCGCACCCCGAGACCCGCATGTCGTTCCTGTTCCGGCGCAAGTCGCTCGACCTGGTCACCGTCCACGAGGCCGGACGCCGGCTGGTGCCCTCGCTGAGCTGGCCGCATCTGGTGGCGCTCGGCATCGGCGCGATCGTCGGCACCGGCATCTACACCTTGATCGGCGTCGGCGCGCAGCTGGCCGGGCCGGCGGTGCTGGTGTCGTTCGCGGTGGCCGGGGCGATCTGCGCCTGCGCCGCGCTGGCCTATGCGGAGATGGCGACGATGATGCCGGCCGCCGGCAGCGCCTACACCTACAGCTACGTCGCGCTGGGCGAAGCGATCGCCTGGGTGGTGGGCTGGAGCCTGATCCTGGAGTACTCGCTGGTGGTCAGCACGGTGGCGGTGGGCTGGTCCGGCTACTTCGTCGGCTTCCTGCACTGGGCCGGTGCGCAGACCGGCATGGACCTGAACCTGCCGGCGGCGCTGACCGCGGGGCCGCATGCCGGCGGCATCGTCAACCTGCCGGCGGTGCTGATCACCTTCGCCGTGGCCGGCCTGCTGATGGCCGGCACCAAGGAGAGCGCCACGCTCAACGCGGTGCTGGTGGTGCTGAAGCTGATCGCGCTTGGCATCTTCGTGGCGGTGGCGCTGCCGGCGTTCCAGAGCGCCAACCTGCACCCGTTCATGCCGTACGGCTTTCCCAAGACGGTCGGCGCCGACGGCGTCGCGCACGGGGTCATGGCGGCGGCGGCGATCATCTTCTTCGCCTTCTACGGCTTCGATGCGATCTCCACCGCCGCCGAGGAAACCAAGAACCCCAAGCGCGACCTGGCGATCGGCATCGTCGGTTCGATGATCGGCTGCACCCTGATCTACATCCTGGTGGCGCTGGCCGCGGTCGGCGCGATGCGCTACGACGTGTTCGGCGCCAGCGCCGAGCCGCTGGCGCTGATCCTGCGCGAACTCGGCCACGGCAAGGCGGCGGCGGCGATCGGCGTGGTCGCGGTGATCGCGCTGCCCACCGTGCTGCTGGCGTTCCTGTACGGGCAGAGCCGGATCTTCTTCGTGATGTCGCGCGACGGCCTGCTGCCGCGCGGGCTGTCCAAGGTCAACGCGCGTACCGGCACGCCGGTGGCGACCACGCTGTTCACCGCGGTGCTGGTGGCGGCGCTGGCCGGCGTGGCGCGGCTGGACGAGATCGCCGCGCTGGCCAATGCCGGCACCCTGGCCGCCTTCATCGCCGTGGCCGCCTGCATGCTGGTCCTGCGCCGCCGCGAACCCGGCCGCGCCCGCACCTTCCGCACGCCATTGGCATGGGTGGTCGGGCCGCTGGCGATCGGTGGCTGCCTGTACCTGTTCTGGAGCCTGCCGGATACCACGAAGATCTGGTTCGGGTTGTGGAACGCGCTGGGCGTGGTCGCCTACCTGCTGTACGGCCGCCGCAAAAGCCTGCTGCAGCGCGCGCCGCAGACGCCGCGATGAGCCCGGCGTTCCAGGCAGCGCTGGCACGGCACATCGGCAGCGCCTATGCACGCCAGCTGGCGCTGGCCGACGTGCTGGCCGAGCGTCGCTGGCAAATGGACTTGGGCGAAGGCCGGGTGTACTTCGACGAGGACCTGCAGTTCCCGATTCAATTGCTGGGCACCGCCGCAGAAGCCAGCGCCAGCTGGCTGTGGGCCTGGGCCAACACCGCCAGCAACCTGCCACCGGCCCTGCTGGCCGATGCCAATGCGCTACGTGCGCACGGCGAGCACGAGGGCATCGCCGAACTGGCCGCGCCGTCTTCGGCGCTGGGCGAGGACGGCGGCCACCAGATCGCCCTGCTCGCCGGTGCCCTGCGCGGGCGCTGCTACTACCGCGCGCCGTACGACGGCGGCGCGCTGTTCTTCCTGCTGGAGGACGTACCGGCCGCGGTCTTCGCGCCGTGCGACGACGCCCGCGTGCTGCGCCTGCTCGGCGAATTGCCGATGCAGTTCGAACTCGACCACCGGGCCATGACCGACGGCTTCCTGGTCGATCAGGGCTATGCCCTGCAGCGCGACGCCGCGCAGACCGTAGCGACGCGCGGCAACACCCGCATCGTCCTGGCATTCGATGCGCAGGCGCGGCTGACCGGCATTCAGGGCCAGCTGGCCCCGGCGCAGGCCGCGGCGGTCACGCCGAAGCCGGCACCGGCCTGGCAGTTCTGGAAGCGCAAGCGTTGAGCGCGGCGGCGGCGTGTCGCACCTGCGCGCCGCCGTGCCCGACGCTTACCACCAACGCAGGCCTTCGAACGGGTTCCAGCTGACGCTGCCCTTGCGCTGGTCCAGATAGTAGGCGTAGTTGGCGGCCATGCCGACCAGCAGCGAGTAGGCGATGCCCAGGCCGCGGCCGATCGCCTCGGGTAGGAACGCCGCGACCACAGCCAGCGCCAGCCAGATGCCGATCAGCCCCAGCGCCTTGCGCCACATGCCGAGGATGAAGAAGTAGATGAAGCCGAAGAACAGGGCGAAGAAGTTCATGTTGATCTTCAACCGTTCCATGAACGGCAGTGCCTTGAACGCGGCCTTGTACTCGGGCGTGGACGGGGCGCCGTAACGGTCGAAGAAGTCGAAGCGGAACTGCCACTTCGGGCTGAGCGGCGCACGTTGCGGGAGATTGGGGGTTTCCATGGCGTTAGAATCCGTGTTGTAAACGTTTTCAGTTTACCTGAA
>NZ_AQOJ01000414.1:0-486 GCF_000364685.1 Xanthomonas sp. SHU 166 | reverse complement strand
GCGGGGTCCTGCGGTAACCACCGGTCATCGGGTCGGGACTGAAGTCCCTCCCACAGGGCTTGTCTGCGTGTGGCGCATCCGCTGGCGACATACCTACGGTGGGAGCGGCTTCAGCCGCGACGCGCGGGGCAACCGCCTCGCAGGGTCCTGCGGTAACCACCGGTCATCGAGTCGGGACTGAAGTCCCTCCCACAAGGCATGCCTGCACGTGGCGCATCCGCTGGCGACATACCCACATGTGGGAGCGGCTTCAGCCGCGACGCGTGGGGCAGCGGCCTCGCGGGGTCCTGCAATAACCACCGGTCGTCGCGTCGGGACTGAAGTCCCTCCCACACGGGATTCCCAACGCCGCGGCTTGCAGCGCGCCGCCACGTCGAGGCGACCGCGGAGGCCGCTATTGGGCCCGGGAGCCGCCGAGGCGCTGGCCCAGGGCGATCGCCGCGGCCACGTTGCGCGCGGCCTGGCGCAGGGCGTCGGCGGCATCGG
>NZ_AQOJ01000413.1:0-384 GCF_000364685.1 Xanthomonas sp. SHU 166 | reverse complement strand
CTGCTGCAGGCCGGCCTCGCCTTCCCCTGCAGTTGCAGCCGCAGCGCCCTGGCGGCGCAGGGCGGCGTGCACCACGCTTGCGTCACCGATGCGCCACGCGCACAGCCGGCCATCCGTCTGCGCGTGCCGCCCGGTACGGCCAGCGTGGTGGCCTTCGACGACGCGGTGCGCGGCCGGCTGGCCCAGGACGTCCATGCCGAGGTCGGCGATGTGGTGCTGCTGCGCGCCGACGGCTGCTGGGCGTACCAACTGGCCGTGGTGGTCGACGATGCCGCGCAAGGCATCACCGACGTGGTGCGCGGCGCGGACCTGCTCGACTCCACGCCACGGCAGATCCTGCTGCAGCGTGCGCTGGGCCTGCCCACGCCGCGCTACCTGCACCTG
>NZ_AQOJ01000412.1:0-703 GCF_000364685.1 Xanthomonas sp. SHU 166 | reverse complement strand
GACCGGCAGGCGCACGTCGGCGGACAATTGCTGCCAGCGGTCGTCGACGATCGTCGCCAGCCCGGCCGGGTGTTGATCGAAATGGTGACCACCGTGCAACACCACCACCTCCGCTCCGCGCGCGCGCAATTGCGGGCAGAGCGTATCTTTTTCCTTGTCGCCGTACACGCACAGCAACTGCGCCGCGGGAATGCGCGCCAGTTCCGGCTGCACCGGCAGTGCGTCGTCGTCGTCGCCGAGGTTGAGCCAGCCGCGCACGCGGATCTGGAAATCGGCCTTGTGTTCCAGGCCCAGCAACGCGACCAGGCCGACCTGCTCGCGCTGCGCCGGCGGCAGCCGGTTGACCATGAACGGCAGGGTGGTGGCGCCGAAGGAATAGCCGACCAGCAGGATCTTCTGCGGACGCCAGCGCTGCTGGTAGTAGGCGATGACCCGGCTCAGGTCGGCGCTGGCCCGCGCCGGCGGCTTGGCCCGCCAGAAGTAGCGCAGACTGTCCCAGCCGACCACGGCGATGCCGCGGCGCTGCAGCGCTTCGGCCATGCCCTTGTCGATGTCGCGCCAGCCGCCGTCGCCGGACAGCACGATGGCCAGCGGTGCGCCCGGGGTCGCCGAGGGCAGCTCGGTCAGCGGCAGATCGTCCAGCGCCCCGCCACGGCCGCGCGCATGCAGATGCGCGGCGACCCGCGCGGCCAGCGCGGCATCC
>NZ_AQOJ01000411.1:0-3101 GCF_000364685.1 Xanthomonas sp. SHU 166 | reverse complement strand
AGGCGGGCGGTCCGCGCCAGCTGCAACTGCAGCGCGGACGGCAGCGGCAGCGCCCATGCCTCGGCGAGCGCCAGCGCACTGGAACTCCAGCGCTGCGCCTGCGCGACGTCGCCGAGCGCCAATGCCGCGCGGATCAGGCCATCGTGCACACGCAATTCGTACACGCGGCGGCCCTGCGCCCGGTACACGGCAAGCGCCTCCTGCAGCCAGGCCAGCGCCTGCGGCGTGTCGCCGCTGTCGAGCGCCAGCTCGGCCATGGTTTCCTGCACGTGCGCGGCCTCGATGGCGTCGCCGTGCGCGCGGTTGGCGGCAAGCGCATCGCGGTAGTAACGCATCGCGGTGTCGGACTCGCGCAGTTCGCGATACACGTCGGCGATATTGGTCAACACGGACGCAGAGACCGCGCCGCGCGCGCGCTGGATGTCCAGGCTCAGCGTCAGGTTGCGCAGGGCGCCGCGAAAATCCCCGAGCCGGCGCAGCGCCGCACCGACGTTGTTCAGATCGCGCGCCTCGCCCATGCGGTCGTGCAGCGAGCGGGACAGCGTGGCCGCGCACTCGAAGCGCGCCAGCGCCTGCGGCAGGCGTTCGCGGCGGAAATCGAGAATGCCGCGGCGGCGGATGAGTTCGTAGCGCAAGCGGGTATCGCCGGCATCGCCGATGTTGGCCGCGGCGCAGTCGAGCGTCTGTTCGGCAGCGTCGAGGCGGCCGCCGTCTAGCTGCTCCTTGGCACGCGCAAACAATGCCGCGACCCGCGCTTCGCCCGCCGTGTGCGGCGTCGATACGCCCGCCTGCTGCACGCACAGCAGCGGATCGGGAAGCGGACGCGGCGCGGCGGGCTCCGCGCAGCCATAGATCGTGTTCTGCGCAATCGCGGCCGGACTCGCCGCGAGCAGGACGCCCAGGCACACCAGGCGCAGGCATGTCCGCGAGCGCGCGCCAACCGCGGTGACGTGCGCCTGGACGAGATCGCCGGAAACGGCGGACCAGGCCAAACCGCGCAACGTCCCCATGGATCGGCGCGACCGGCCGCACAACGCCTTCCCTGGTTTCACGGTCTCCACGACTCCAGAACTGATCGGGATGCGGCCCATGCGCGCCAAAGCGGCATGGATCAGCGCGAAGCCCGGGCGCGAAGTGGATTCCTGCCCGGGCATGCCGCACCGATGCATCGCAGTAGACCCGATGCCACAGCGGTGATGCACACCACACACGGCCATCGTGGAATGACGGTCACACCAGGTTCTACGCTTCCGTCCAGTGCAGGGGCGGCCGCACCTCGACCGGGGCGATCGCGACCGGGACAACGTCACGCGCGCAAGCGCGACAGCAGTCGAACGCACCAATCTCCCAGTCAGGTGCCAGGCGGTGCAGCACTGTCTGGCCTGATCGCCTGCTTCAGGCCGCGCGCGGCCAGACGTTCTCCTGCACCAGCCGCAGGCGCGGCGGCAGTTCGCGCAGCACGTCGCCGCGGTGCGAGAGCAGGCGCAGCGTGCCGTCGGCCTCTTCGGCGAGCGCGGTGAGGTTTTCGACCCAGTCGCCGTCGTTGGCGTAGACCAGACCGTCGCGCTCGAACAGCCCGGCGCGGTGCACGTGGCCGCAGATCACCCCGTCCAGGCCGCGGCGGCGCGCGTCGTCCAGACCGGCAGTGACGAAGCGCTCGATGTAGCGCTCGGCGGCGCTGCTCTGCCGCTTCAGGTAGTCGGCCAGCGACCAGTAGCGCATGCCCAGGCGGCGGCGCACGCGGTTGGTCAACTGGTTGCCGGTGAGAATGCGGTAGTACAGCCAGTCGCCGAACTTCTCCTGCAGGCCGCCGAACTGGGTCACGCTGTCGTAGTCGTCGCCGTGCACCACCAGCAGGCGGCGCCCGTCGGCGGTGGCGTGCACCGCGCGCCGGCGCACCTGCATCGCCGGCAGCGCCAGCCCGCAGAAACGGCGGATCGGCCGGTCGTGGTTGCCGGGGACGTAGATCAGTTCGGTGCCGCCGCGGGCCAGCGCGTGCAGCGCATCGACCACGCGCTGGTGCGCCGCGCTCCACACCGCGCGGCGCTGCGCCATCCACCAGAAGTCGACGATGTCGCCGACCAGGTACAGCTGGTCGCAGCGCAGGCCGCCGAGGAAATCGGCCAGCTCGCGTGCGTGGCAATGCGGCGCGCCCAGGTGCACATCGGAGACGAACACCGCGCGGCGCGGCGCCAGGCTGTTGAGCGGACTCATGCCACCACCTCTGCTTCGTTGCGGGGACGTTCGAGGTAGCGCGCGCGCTTCTTGCTGCGGATGCGCTGCAGATCCAGCTCGATCAGGCCGTCGACGGCGTCGTTGAACGCCGGGTCCACGCCGAAGGCGAGGAAGCGCGCACCGCCGGGTTCGCACAGATCGGTGTACTGCTTGTAGAGCATCGGCACCGCCGCGCCCAGCGCGTCGAGGTTGCCCTTGAGCACCTTGAAGGCCGTGTCGGCGTCCAGTTCGTCGAACGCCGGCGGCGCTTCCGGGTACGGGAACGGCCGCGCCGAGGCGGCTTCGCCGCTGGCGTCGCCGTAGTAGCGGGCGTAGTAGGCCACGATCTGCTCGCGCGCCGCGTACGGCAACGCGGCGCTGATCGACACCGCGCCGAACAGGTAGCGCACCTGCGGATGGTCCTGTAGATAAGCGCCGATGCCCTGCCACAGGTAGTCGATGCTGCGGCTGCCCCAGTAATCCGGCACCACGAAGCTGCGGCCCAGTTCCATGCCCGCGGCGATGCGCGGCAGCATGCCCTCGCCGTAGCGGAACAGTTCGGCGGTGTAGAAGCCGGCCAGGCCGCGTTCGGCCAGCACCGGCGCGCCGCGGGCGACCCGATACGCGCCGACCACGCGCGTGGCGGCGCCGTCCCACAGCACGATGTGTTCGTACCAGGTGTCGTAGTCGTCCAGGTCCAGGCGCCGGCCGGTACCCTCGCCCACCGCGCGGAAGGTCAGCTCGCGCAGGCGGCCGATCTCGCGCAGCAGCGCCGAGCCGGCGCGCAGCCGGCCGACGCGGATCTGCTTGCCGTCCAGGGTATGGCCGAGGCTGCGCAGGCCGGCCACTTCCGTGGCCAGTTGCGCCGGGTCCTCGGCGGCGACCAG
>NZ_AQOJ01000410.1:0-2624 GCF_000364685.1 Xanthomonas sp. SHU 166 | reverse complement strand
CGGCGCGGCCTGCCCGCCGCTGCGGCCGAGCGCATACAGTTCGCTGCGCAGGCGCCGCATCAGTTCGGCTTCGGGCAGGTCCTGCGGCAGCGCGCGGGCGCGGCCCAGGCTCAGCGCGATGCGGCGCTCGCGGCGGGCAAACATCTCCCGCGCCAGCAGCGCGGTGCCGGCCGGCTTGAACAGCGCCGAAGCGCCGTAGAACAACGCCGAATTGCGTGCGTGGATGCGCACCGGCAGCACCGGCGCGGCGGTGCGCAGCGCGAAGCGCAGGAAGCCGCGGCGCCAGCGCCCGTCGGCGACGCCGCCCCAGCCCAGCCGCGAGACCTCGCCGGCCGGGAACACGATTACGCATTGCTCCTGCGCCAGCGCCTGCTCGATCGCCCGCACGCTGGCCGGCGACGGTGCGCCGCCGAGGATGCGCACCGGCAGCAGCAGCTCGCGCAGCCCTTCCAGCGCCCACAGGAAATCGTTGGCGACGATCTTCACGTCGCGCCGCACCTGGCCCACGAAGTCCAGCAGCGCCAGCGCATCCAGCGCCCCGGAAGGATGGTTGGCGACGATCAGCAGGCGCCCGCGCGCCGGAATGCACTCGGCGGCGGTCGGTGCGACCACGTAGCGGGCCTGCAGGAAATCCAGACCGGCCTGGACCAGGGCGAAGCCGCGCAGGTCGCGGTTGGCCTCCAAAAACGCGTCCAGCGCGTCCAGTCCCGACCATTTCTGCAGGCCGCGCAGCAATGGCCGGACCAGCCGCGAGCGGCGTCCGGCAAACCAGTGCGGGTAGCGGTCCTGAAGACGGCGTTCGAGTGCGAGCACGGCAAGCCCCCTTGCTGACTGCGCACAGCTTCGGCCGCGGCGGCGACACCGATCTTGCAATCTGACTACGGCAAAGTGACGGGCGCACCATGGCGCGCCAACCGGTTAACCTTGGGCAACGTCCGCCCCGGGCAGCATGCACGCCGCCCGGCGCCCGTGTATCATTCGCCTCCATCTTTTCATCCGAATACAAGGATATAGCCGCGATGTCCAGCTATCTCTTCACCTCCGAGTCGGTCTCCGAAGGCCACCCGGACAAGATCGCCGATCAGATCTCCGATGCGGTGCTCGACGCGATCCTGACCCAGGACAAGCGCGCGCGCGTGGCCTGCGAAACGCTGGTCAAGACCGGCGTGGCGATCGTCGCCGGCGAAATCACCACCAGCGCCTGGATCGATCTGGAAGCACTGACCCGCAAGGTGATCCTGGACATCGGCTACAACAGCTCCGACGTCGGCTTCGACGGCGAGACCTGCGGCGTGCTCAACCTGATCGGCAAGCAGTCGCCGGACATCAACCAGGGCGTGGACCGCAAGAAGCCGGAAGAACAGGGCGCTGGCGACCAGGGCCTGATGTTCGGCTACGCCACCCGCGAGACCGACAGCTTCATGCCGGCCGCCATCCACCTGTCGCACCGCCTGGTCGAACAGCAGGCCAAGGTGCGCAAGAAGAAGAACTCGCCGCTGGCGTGGCTGCGCCCGGACGCCAAGAGCCAGGTCACCCTGCGCTACGAAGACGGCGTGGCGACCGCCATCGACGCGGTGGTGCTGTCCACCCAGCACGATCCGGACATCAAGCAGAAGCACCTGGTCGAGGCCGTGCGCGAGGAAATCCTCAAGCCGGTGCTGCCGGCCAAGTGGCTGCACAAGGGCACCAAGTTCCACATCAACCCGACCGGCAAGTTCGTGATCGGCGGGCCGGTGGGCGACTGCGGCCTGACCGGGCGCAAGATCATCGTCGACACCTACGGCGGCTGGGCGCGCCACGGCGGCGGTGCGTTCTCCGGCAAGGATCCGTCCAAGGTCGACCGTTCGGCCGCCTACGCCGCGCGCTACGTCGCCAAGAACGTCGTCGCCGCCGGCCTGGCCGACCGCTGCGAAGTGCAGGTCTCCTACGCCATCGGCGTGGCCGAGCCGACCTCGATCTCGGTCACCACCTTCGGCACCGGCAAGATCGCCGACGACAAGATCGAGAAGCTGATCCGCAAGCACTTCGACCTGCGTCCGTTCGGCATCATCCAGATGCTCGACCTGATCCACCCGATGTACCAGCAGACCGCCTCTTACGGCCATTTCGGCCGCACCCCGAAGGCCTTCACCTACACCGACGGCACCGGTGCCCAGCACCAGGCCACCGCGTTCTCGTGGGAGAAGACCGACCGCGCCGAGGCGCTGCGCGCGGATGCCAAGCTGAAGTAAGCCGGCCTGCCCGCGCTTGCAAGAAAGAACGGGCCGCATTGCGGCCCGTTCTGCGTTTGGGTGATGGGAACTGGCCAGTGGCGGACACTGGCAACGGCCATGCAGGCAGGGGTGCGCCATGCCGCAGGAACGCTTCCGCGCAGGAGCGGCTTCGGCCGCGACAGGCGTTGCTTGAAACGCGCGTCGCAACGGAAGCCGTTCCGCAGCATGGACTGGGCCTCCTTGTGGGAGGGACTTCAGTCCCGACGACGGAGGGTGTCAGTCGGCTGTCGGCGCCGCTTGCCGCGGCTGCATGACAGTCGACTCCCGCAGGCAGCCGCGCGCGCTACCGCATCGTCGGCGTGCGCTCAAGGGCGGCCGTACAGGCGGCACGGCATGTGTGCTTCGCCCTGG
>NZ_AQOJ01000409.1:0-1129 GCF_000364685.1 Xanthomonas sp. SHU 166 | reverse complement strand
CCCCCCAGCCAGCAGCGATGGTCACGGCGGGAGCGCCTCAGCCGCGGCGCTGCAGCGCGGCGTGCAGCAGCGCCTGGAACTTCGGCAGCGGGCACAGCCCGGTCGCGGCGTCGCTGCAACCCGGAATCTGCAGCGTCTGCAGCAGCGGCGGGTGGCGCAGGCTCAATGGAGTCAGCGCGCGCAGTTGATCCAGCGACTGCGCCTGGTAGCGCACACGCACATAGCGCTGGCCGCTGCGCGGGTCGCGCACCTGCTCCACCACCAGCGCGCCGCCGGGGGGCGCGTCGTCGCGGCCGAAGCCGGGCAGATGAAAATGCAGGTCGAGCAGGCCGCTGAGCGCGGCGATGTGGGTGTCGCTGGCGACCAGCACGCTCAGCCGCGGCGCGTCGTCCGCGCCCAGCGTGTCCAGCAGGCGGTGCGCCAGCGGCGCGCCCGCGCGCGCGGCCATGTACTGCGGCCGTGCGTAGATCTCGAACAGCAAGGCGTGCAGTCGCGACACCGCAGCGATGCGCGCCGGCGTCGCGCGGCCCCAGCCGACCTGGTCCAGCGGCATGCCTTCTGCGTACTGCAGGATGAACACCTCGGCCGTGCCCGAGGTCAGGTCCAGCGGCCCGTGCAAGGCCAGGCTGCGCCCGTTCGCGCCCGGGGTCAGCGACGAGGGCATGTGCACGAAGTCGCAGCGCTCCGTACAGCCGAGGATCTCCTGCATGGTGCGCAGTTCGCGCGCGTACGGTGCCAGCACCGCGCCCGGGCCGCCGGTCTGGCGCTGGATCGAGGCCACCGCGGCGGCGGCATCGAACTCCACCGCGCCGGCTTCCACCGGACGGAACAGCGGATCGTCGCTGCCTTCGGCCTGGTGGCCGGCCTGCAGATGGCAGCCGGGCGCGAGGGTGTCGGCGAGCAGCTCCGCACTGACGATGGTGCGCTGGTCGGTGTTGGCGTAGATGCTGACCGTGCCGTCGGCGGGGCAGCCCTGCGCCGGCAGCACGCCATCGCGCAGCAGCCATTGCCGGGTGTAGTCGCCGCTGCGTTCCACCGCGGTGCGGCCGTGCGCGGTGAGCAGGCTCGGCGGCGTGTCCCACACCGGCCAGGGCTGCGGCGCCAGCGCGGCGGCCGCGGCCTCGCCCGG
>NZ_AQOJ01000408.1:0-1036 GCF_000364685.1 Xanthomonas sp. SHU 166 | reverse complement strand
GGGACTGAAGTCCCTCCCACAAGGGTGCCTTTCCCACAGGGTGTCCTGCCCCTTCCCTGTGCGAGCGGCTTCCGCCGCGCCGGGCGCTCTCGCGAAAGGCCGCTCGCCGGCGTTCAAACGCCGCTGCGGCCGAGCCTGCGCGCACTCCCGGCAACGGCGAAGGATTCAGACGTACTGCGTCGGCCCACGCGGACCCGGCACCGGGGCGTCGACGTCGCCGACCGGGTCCTGGATCGGCGGGATGGTCGGATCGGTCGGCTGGTCGGGGATCGGATCGATCGGGCGGTCCGGGGTCGGATCCACGCCCGGATTCGGCACCTGGCCCGGCACCTCGTTCGGTGGCTGCTGCGGGTCCTGGCCGGGATTGAGGGATTGCATGTGCATGAGCCTCTCCGTGCGATGGCGTTCCAGCGTGCGCGCCATGGCAGCGCGTGCGGGTGAAGCGCATGCCAAGGACGGATGAAAGACGGGCCGATGCGTGCGCCTTGCCATCGCGATTGGCACGCTCGCCGCTGGCGCCGACTCCAGCGCTCCGGCATGCTGGCGCCGCATGCGCCACTACGACCTGGTCATCTTCGATTTCGACGGCACCCTGGCCGACTCGTTTCCCTGGTTCCTGGCGACCATCAACGGCGTCGCCGACGAATTCGGCTTCCACCGCTTCGACGTGGCGCGGCTGGATGAGATCCGCAGCCTGAGTGCCCGCGAGCTGATGGCGCGCAGCGGCCTGCGCTGGTGGCGGGTGCCGGCGGTGGCGCAACGCATGCGCACGCTGATGAGCGCGCAGATCGAGCGCATCGCGCTGTTCGACGGCGTCGCCGAACTGCTCGCGCAGTTGGCGCAGGCCGGCGTGCAGCTGGCCCTGGTCACGTCCAACAGCCACGCCAACGTCGCGCGCGTGCTCGGCCCGGCGCTGCTCGCGCAGTTCCGCGACGTGCGCTGCGGCGCGGCGGTACTGGGCAAGCGCCGCAAGCTGCGCGCCAGCCTGCGCGCCTGCTGCGTTCCCGCCGCGCGGGCGCTGTGCGTGGGCGACGAG
>NZ_AQOJ01000407.1:0-388 GCF_000364685.1 Xanthomonas sp. SHU 166 | reverse complement strand
GGCACGGCCAGCCCGCCGATGGCGGCGGGCGCGATGTTGCTGCTGTTCAAGTTCACCATGGCATTTCTGGTGGGCATCGGCCCGATCTTCATCTTCTTCCTGATGTTCGACCAGACCAAGGACCTGTTCCGGAAGTGGCTGTTCTACGTGATCGGCACCCTGTTCTCGATGTCCATGCTGTCGGTGGTGTCGGCGATGGTCTTGAAGTTCACGGCCAAGGTGGCGGCGGCGTACTGGGCGATGAAGTTCATTCCGTTGGCCAACGCCGAAGGCCTGTCGTCCCAGGCGTTGCAGCAGGGCGGGATCGGGTTGCTGATGACGGTGCTGATCGTCACCGTGCCCACGATCGCGGCGGCGGTCTGGCAAGGCAACATGGGCACGTTCATGA
>NZ_AQOJ01000406.1:0-9727 GCF_000364685.1 Xanthomonas sp. SHU 166 | reverse complement strand
GCGGTCGCCTCGGCGCCGCTCCACGGGCCGACGCCGGCGCCGGCCGTGGCACCGGCGGCAAGCGCGGCTTCGCCCTGCAGCGCCATCGGGCCGTTGCCGGACTGACCGGACACCAGCGAGTAGGCCTTGGCCGCCTTGGCCGCGCCCAGCGAGGTATTGGCCGGCGTGGTCGCCGCCGGCTGGCCGCCACCGAGCTGCTTGGAGATCATCGCCGCCAGGCCCAGCCCCTTGCCGTCGGTCAGGCCCTTGGCGAGCTGCTGGTCGTACATGTCGCGGAAGGTCTGGTTCTCGCCGGGGAACAGCGAATTGCCGAAACTGGCCTCGCGCATGCTTTTGACCAGCATGTTGGCGAACTGCCCTTCGAGCTGGCGCGAGACCTTGTCGATCTTGGCCGGATCGTTCTGGGTAGAGGCGTGCAGGTCGAAGGGAGCGGCCGAGATACGCATGTCAGATCACCTCCAGCTCCGCGCTCAGGGCACCGGCCTGCTTGAGCGCTTCCAGAATCGCGATCAGGTCGCCAGGCGCGGCGCCGACCTCGTTGACCGCCCGCACGATCTGATCCAGCGAGGTGCCGCCCTCGAACTTGAACATGCGGCTGCCTTCGTTGGTGGCGGTGATGGTGGACTTGGGCGTGGCCACGGTCTGGCCGCCACTCAGCGCATTGGGCTGGCTGACCTGGGTGCCTTCGCTGATGGTCACCGTCAGCGAGCCGTGCGAGATCGCCGCCGGGCTGACCCGGACCTGCGAGCCGATCACCACCGTGCCGGTGCGGGCGTTGACCACCACCTTGGCCGGTGCCGCACCCGGCGACAGCTCGACGTTCTCGATCCGTGCCAGCAGGCCGATCCGCGCGCTCTGGTCGGTGGGCGAACGCACCGCCACGGTGGAGCCGTCCACCGCATGTGCGCTGCCGGGGCCGAAGGTGCTTTCCAGCGCCGAGACCATGCGCGAGACGGTGGTGAAATCGGGCTGGTGCAGGTTGAGGGTGATCTCGCCGGTGTTGCCGAACACGTCCGGCAGCGCACGTTCCACCGTCGCGCCGTTGGGGATCAGGCCGACGCTGGGCACGTTCACCGAGATCCGCGAACCGTCCTTGCCCTGCGCGCCGAAGCCGCCGACCACCAGGTTGCCCTGGGCCACCGCATAGACCTGGCCGTCGGCGCCCTTCAGCGGCGCCATCAGCAGGGTACCGCCGCGCAGCGAGATGGCGTTGCCGATCGAGGAGACGGTGATGTCGATGGTCTGGCCCGGCTTGGCGAACGCCGGCAGCTGCGCGCTGATCGCCACCGCGGCCACGTTCTTCAACTGCGGGTTGACGTTGGCCGGCACGTTGACGCCCAGCTCGCCGAGCATGTTCTTCAAGCTCTGCACGGTGAAGGGCGCCTGGCTGGTGCGGTCGCCGCTGCCGTCCAGGCCGACCACCAGGCCGTAGCCGACCAGCGCGTTGTTGCGCACGCCGCCGACCTGGGCCAGGTCCTTGATGCGTTCGGCCGCGGCCGGCGCGGCCAGGCCGGCGCACAGGGCGACGGCGGCGAGCAGGCGGCAGGGCAGGGACAGAAGAGTCATGGCGGGCCTCAGTACGGCGAGATGCGCGAGTTGAAGAAGCGGCTCAGCCAGCCCATCGCGTTGGACTGCGCGACCGCGCCGCGGCCGCCGTAGGCGATGCGCGCTTCGGCCACCTTGCTGGAGGGAATGGTGTTGTCCGGGGCGATGTCGGCGGCGCGGACCACGCCCTGCACCTGCACCAGTTCGTCGCCCTGGTTCAGCCGCAGGTTCTTCTGGCCCTGGATCACCAGGTTGCCGTTGGGCAGGCGCTGCATCACGGTCACGGTGATGCTGCCCTGCATGGTGTTGCTCTGCGCGGTGTTGCCCTTGCCGGCGAAGCTGCGGTCGCCGCTGGTGGAGTTGTTGAGGATGTTGGTGCCGTTGACGGTGAGCGGCGCGCCGAGCAGGGTCGGCGTGGCCATGGTCACCGCGTCCTTCTTGCTGATGCTGGTGTTGGCGGTGCTGCTGGCGTTGGTGCTTTCGACCAGGGTGATGGTCAGCAGGTCGCCGACGTCGCGGGCGCGGCGATCGGAGTACAGCTGCAGGCCGGGACCGGCGGCGTAGATCGCACCCGCGGTCGGCTGCGCCTGCGGCGCCATCACCGGCACGATCGGCGCCATCGGCGCGTACGGACGCACGTCGCCGGCGGCCACGCCCAGACCGGCGCAACCGCCGAGCAGGACCGGCAGCAGCAGCGCGGCGGAGAAGGAGAGAGAGGACAGGCGCGACATGGCGGATTCCGGAGGCGAGGGGATCAGACGTTGTTGTTCAGATAGCCGAGCATCGAGTCGGTGGTGGAGATGGCCTTGGCGTTCATCTCGTAGGCGCGCTGGGTCTCGATCATGCTCACCAGCTCTTCCACCACATTGACGTTGCTGCCTTCCAGCGCGCCCTGCGCGATCTTGCCGAGGCCGTTGAGGCCGGGCGTGCCGTTCGTCGCCGGCCCGGAGGCGGCGGTTTCCACGTACAGGTTCTGGCCCTGGGCCTGCAGGCCGGAGGGATTGATGAAGTCGGTCAGGGTCAGCGCGCCGACCTGCAGCGCCGCGGCGGTACCGGCGACCTGCACGCTCACCGTGCCGTCGGAGCCGATGGTCACCGACTGCGCGCCTTCCGGGATCTGGATGCCCGGCTGGATCGGGTAGCCACTGTTGGTGACCAGCTGGCCCTGCGCATCGATCTGGAAGCTGCCGTCGCGGGTGTAGGCCGAGGTGCCGTCCGGCATCTGCACTTCGAAGAAGCCGCGGCCGTTGACCATCACGTCCAGGGCGCGATCGGTCTGCTGCTGGCTGCCCTGCTCGAAATCCTTGGCGGTGGCGACCACGCGCACGCCGGTACCCACCTGCAGGCCCGAGGGCAGCTGCGTCTGCGAGGAGCTGGCGCCGCCGGGCTGCCGCAGCTGTTGGTACAGCAGATCCTCGAAGTTGGCGCGGTCGCGCTTGAAACCGGTGGTGTTGGTGTTGGCCAGGTTGTTGGAGACGACCGACATGCGCGTCTGCTGCGCATCCAGTCCGGTCTTGGCGACCCACAAAGCCTGATTCATGACCCGAGTTCCTCTGATGGTGGCCCCGGCACGACGCGCCGGGGGCGCAGGGAGTGATGCACGTGCCGTGCCAAACCGGCGCCGTTGGCGCCGCGGCGTGCCTTAGCCGTTCAGACGCAGCAGGGTGTTGGCCGACTGCGCGTTCTCGTCGCCGTTCTTGATGACCTTCACCTGCATTTCGAACTGGCGCTGCAACTGGATCATCTGCACCAGCGCGCCGGCGGCATCGACGTTGCTGCCCTCGAGTACCCCGGTTCGCAGCGAATTGCCGGTGGCCGGCGCAAAGGCCTTGGCCGGATCGTCGCTGACATTGCGCATCAGGCCGTCGGGCCGGCGCGTGAGCTGGTCCGCCGGCGCCTGCACCACCTTCAGCGTGGCGATGGTGCTCATCGCGGTGGGCGCTTCGCCCAGCGGCACGATCGACACCGTGCCGTCGTTGCCGATCTCCAGCGACTGGTGCGGCGGAATCGCCACCGGATTGCCCTGGTCGTCGAGCACCGCATGGCCGCTGGCGGTGACCAGCTGGCCATTCGGGGTCAGCGCCAATTCGCCGCCGCGCGTGTACGCCTCCTTGCCGTCGGCGGACTGCACCGCCAGCCAGCGATCGGCATCCAGCGACAGATCCAGCGGATTGCCGGTCTGGTGCTGCGCGCCGACGTCGCGGTTGAACCCCTGGTCGATGTGCAGCGCATCGATCCGCGACGGATAACCGGCGCCAGGAATCCGATAGGCCTCGGTATTGGCCAGCGCCGCCTTGAACCCGGAGGTCTCGACGTTGGCCAGGTTGTGCGACACGGTAGCCTGCGCCTGCAGCGACGCGCGGGCGCCGGTCATGGCGACGTAGAGGGCTTTGTCCATTGGAGGGAACCGGGAATGGTGAATCCGGAATGGCGGAAAGCGGGAGGTCGGTGGCGGGAACCGCGTTTACGATTCCCGTTTCCCCATTCCCGATTCCCGGCGGTCGTCAACGCATATTGATGATGGTCTGCGTGACCTGATCCTGGGTCGAGATCACCTGCGAGTTCGCCTGGAAGTTGCGCTGGGCCACGATCATGTTGACCAGCTGCTCGGTCAGGTCGACGGTCGAGGATTCCAGTGCGCCGGACTGCACGCTGCCGAAGTCCGAGGTCGCAGGCGAGCCGGTGCGGGCGATGCCCGAGGCCGAGCTTTCCGCCCAGGCGTTGTCGCCGAGCGAACTCAGGCCCTGCGGATTGACGAAGTTGGTCACCGCGATCTGGCCCAGCGCCTTGTCGGCGTTGTTGGAGTAGCGCGCGTAGACGATGCCCTTCTCGTCGATGCTGATCGAGTTGAGCTTGCCGCTGGCGTAGCCGTCCTGGGTCGCGCCGCGCAGGGCGAAGGCTTCGCCGTACTGGGTCGACCCGAACACGTTGAGGGTCAGCGACAGGGTGCCGGCGCCGGTGGCGGGGGTGAAGGAGCCCAGCGGAATCTTGCCGTCGGCCGGGCTGACCAGCGCGCCGCTGTTGGAGAACTGCAGCGTGCTGGCGCCGCCGGCGGCGACGCCGTCCACGTAGTTGTAGACGGTCCACTGGTTGGGCGTAGCGGTCTTGACGAAGTACGAGGTCTGCACGTGGGCCACGCCCAGCGAGTCGTAGACGGTGGTGCCGCCGCTGGAGTTGTTGTAGCTATTGGCGTCGTTCGGATCGAACGTGGCCACCGTCGGCGGCTGGGTATTGCCGGGCAGGGTGAAGGTCAGGTTGACCGTGCTGCTCTGCTTGGGCGGGCTGTCGGTGGTCAGCAACTGCAGGTCGGTCAGCGTACCGGCCGCAAAGCCGTTGCCGTTGCTCGCCGGCGGGAACACCTGCAGCCGCGCGCCCTGCGGATTGACCACATAGCCGTTGGCGTCGGTCTGGAAGTTGCCGGCGCGCGAGTACACGCGAGCGCCGTTGTTTGACAGGGTGAAGAAGCCAGAGCCGGAAATGGCCAGGTCCAGGCTGCGCCCGGTCGGATCGATGGTGCCCTGCGAGAACTGCTGGGCGACGTTGCTGACGCGCACGCCCGAACCCACCGCGTTGCGCGCCAAGCCGTAGCCGTTGAGCGTGAACTGGTCGGCGAACTCGGCGCGCGAGCCCTTGAAGCCGGTGGTGTTGGCGTTGGCGATGTTGTTGGCGGTGACGTTGAGGTCGGTATTGGCCGCCCTGAGGCCGGACAGCGATGTATTGAAACCCATGGTGGACTCCTGTGGATGTCGGCGTGGCGTTAGCTGACGCGGAGGACGTTGGTCAGCGGCGTGGTGCCGAGCCCGGTCAGATCGAGATAGATGCCGTCCGATCCGATGATGGCGCTCTCGACCGGCGCCTGGACGTAGGTAGACAGGGACAGTTGGTTGCCCTGGGCATCGGTCTGCCCAGCGATGATGCTGTAGCTGCCGGCCGGCATGCGCTTGCCGCTGGCGTCGGTGCCGTCCCAGGCGAAATCGAGCTGGCCGGCCTTGTCGGCGGTGAGGCTGATCTTCTTGATCGGCTGGCCGGTGGCGTCGCTGACGGTGACGTCGACCACGCCGGCGGCCTTGGCCGCGACCAGGCCGCCGGTGCTGCCCTCGGCGCCCAGCGGCAGCGTCGCCGACGGCACCAGCACCTTGTGTCCGATCAGATTGGCGCCGCGCAGCACCTGGTCGGTGCTCATCGACGAGGACAGGGCGGTGACGGTCTTGTTGAGGTCGCCGATGCCCTGCACCGTGGACAGCTGCGCCATCTGCGCGACCATCTGGCTGTTGTCCATCGGCTTGAGCGGATCCTGGTGCTGCAGCTGCTCGGTCATCAGCTTCAGGAAGTCCGCCTGCTGCAGCGCCTTGTTCTTGGTGGTGCTGGTGTTGGCCGAGGCGCTCAGGCCCAGGCTGGAATAGGTGTCGGTGGAGGTGGTGACGCTGCTCATGGAAGCGGTCCTGGGACGTGACGCGGCGGAAGGAGGGCGGATCAGCGGCCCATGGTCAGAGTGGCCAGCGCCAGTTCCTTGGCGGTGTTGAGCACCTCCACGCCGGCCTGGTAATTGCGCGAGGCGGAGATCAGGTTGACCATCTGCGAGACCGGGTCCACATCGGGCGAATAGATGTAGCCCTCGGCGTCGGCGAGCGGATGGCCGGGTTCGTAGCGCTTGATCGGCGGTGCGTTGGTCTGGGCGATTTCCTTGACGTTGACCGAGGTCAGGCTGCTGTCGTGCGGGTTGCGCACGGCCTGGAAGATCGGCTCGATCGGCTTGTAGGCCGCCTCCGCCGAACCGGCCACCGAATCGGCGTTGGACAGGTTGCTGGCGATGGTGCTCATGCGCACCGACTGCGCCTGCAGCGCGGAGCCGGCGACGTCGAAGATCGGCAGGTTGCTCATGCTTATTGGCCCGTGATCGCGGTGAGCATGCTGCGCACCTTGGATTCGAGGAAGCTCAGCGAGGCGCGGTACTCCAGCGCGGCGCGGCCGTAGGCGGCGCGTTCGGCGTCCGGATCGACGGTGTTGCCGTCCATGCTGGGCTGGCTGGCGGCCCGGGTGACCTGGAACGGATTCAGGCCATCGCCGCCGACCGCGATGTGGCGGCTGTCGTCGACCGCGAGCTGGGTGCCTTCGCGCTGTCCCTGCGCGGCACGCATCGCCGCGTCGAAATCCAGGTCCTGGGCCTTGTACCCGGGCGTGTCGACGTTGCTGAGGTTGCTGGCGATCAGCTTCATGCGCTGCTCGCGCAGTGGCAGGGCGTCGCCATGGACGCCGAAGTAGGCTGTGATCGGATTGGACATGGCACGATCCCGCGGTTCGTTGCCGAAACCACAGGCAAGGCGCGTGCCAAAGGCGGGCGTGGGGGCCCGTGAGATCAGGGGGTGCCTCGGGAGGCGGGGGACGCCCGCGCTCTATTAGAACGTCAGGCAGGCAACGCAGCGAGACGCGGCGCCCGGGTCAGGCGGCCGCTTGCGCTGCCGCGGCGACCACCCGCAGCCGGGTCAGCACGTACTCGGCCAACTCGTTGGGGCTGTACTTGGCAACGAAGGCATTGGCGCCCACGCGCTCGACCATCGCATTGTTGAACACGCCCGACAGCGAGGTGTGCAACAGCACATACAGGCCGGCCAGCCCGGGGTGACGGCGGATTTCCGTCGTCAGCGTGTAGCCGTCCATGGCCGGCATCTCGATGTCCGAGATCACCATGGCGTAGCGTTCGGCCGGATTCTCGCCGGCGGCGTGGATCTGCAAGAGATGGTCCAGGGCCTGGCGGCCGTCCGACAGCAGGGTCGCGCCGACCCCGAGCTGGTCCAGCACGCTGCGGATCTGCTGCCGCGCCACCCGCGAGTCGTCGACCACCAGCACCTGCAGCTGCGGGCCGGTGAGCGCCAGCGACGGGTCCAGGTTGGCCTCGACCCGGGTCTGGGCGATGTCGGCCAGCACGCTTTCCACGTCGATCACCTGGATCAGCTCGCCCTGGAAACGGGTCACCGCGGTCAGGTAGCTGGACTCGGCGCCCAGTTCCGGCGGCGGATGGATGTCCTCCACCGCGATGTTGACGATGCGTTCCACGCCGCTGACCAGGAAGCCCTGGACCGAGCGGTTGAATTCGGTCACCACCAGATAGCCTGGGGCGGTGTCCGCGTTCGGCTCGCGCTCCGGATGGCCGATGGCCAGGCCCAGGTCGAGCACCGGCACCGAGCGCCCGCGCACGTCGGCGACGCCGGAGAATTGCAGCGGCAGCCCCGGCACCTGGAACAGCTCCGGGCGGCGCAGCACTTCCTGCACCTTGAAGACGTTCACGCCAAAAAGCTGACGACCGCCCAGCCGGAACAGCAGCAGGGCAAGCCGGTTGTGGCCCGCCAAGCGGGTGCGCTGGTCGATTCGGTTGAGAAGGTCATGACTCATGGCGTTCATATCGGCGCCCTCGCGGCGGAACTTGAGGGCGGGTCCCGCATTGGACGTTCGGTTTGCGGCACGGCGTTTGCATGGTGCCGGCGACCTTTCCCAGAGAGACGGCCATGCGCCCGATCCTATTGCTGGTCCTGCTGGCGGCGACGCCGGCCTGGTCTGCGGACTTCCAGCCGGTGGAGTCGATCCGTGCCGCGGCGTTGTCGCTGGCCGGGGCCGACGCCGATGCCGAGGCGACCCTGGACCCCTCGGTGCGGGTGCCGCTGTGCCCGGTGCCGCTGCAGGCGCAGCCGACCGGCACCACGACCGTGGAGGTGAGTTGCCCGCGTGAGACCGGCTGGCGGCTGTTCGTCCCGGTGAAGGTGCGGCGCATGCAGCATGTGCTGGTGCTGGCGCGCGGCCTGTCCGCTGGAGAAACCATCGGCGCGGCCGATATCGTCCCCGAGAAGCGCGACGCGGCGCGCATCGTCGGCGCCGCGATGACCGAGCCGGAAGCGGCGATCGGCAAGGTGGTGCGGCGAACCCTGCCGGCCGGCACCCTGCTGTCCGCCACCGACCTGGTCGCGCCGCGGCTGGTCCGGCGCGGCGACAATGTGGCGCTGGTGGCACGCAGCGGCGGCCTGGAAGTGCGCATGTCCGGGCGTGCACTGGGCGATGCGGGCGAAAACGAGCGGGTGACCGTCGAAAACCTGTCGTCCAAGCGCATCGTTCAGGGAACTGTGTCACAAAATGGCGACGTTTTAGTGACGCGCTAAGAATCCGGCTAAAGTTCTCCGACGCTGTGCCGTTACCTACACCGAACCCGTAACAGGATGTCCGTCATGACCCAGAAAATTGAAGGGAGTTTGCCGAGCCCGGCCACCCTTCGCACGTCGTCCGTCTCGACCAAGGCCGCCTCCGGCGCGTCCGAGGAAGGCAAGGAGCGTGCGGTCGGTGCGGCCGCAGCCACCGATAGCCTGCGCCTGACCGGCGAAGCGTCCGGTCTGCAGACCCTGCAACGCCAACTATCGGCCGCGCCGGCGGTGGACAGCAGCCGCGTCGATGCGGTGCGCTCGGCGCTGCAGAATGGCAGCTACAAGATCAACCCCGACGCGATCGCCAGCCGCATGATCGACATGGATCGGCAACTCGGCGCATGAACATGTCCGTGACCAACCCCCTGCAGCAGCTCAGCGACGCGCTCGCCGGCGAGCGCCAGGCGTTGTTGGATCACAACGTGGAAGGCCTCATGCAGGCGACCAGCGCCAAGCTGGCGGCACTGCGCGCACTGGAGGCGGACGTACCCGCCGGCGCCGAGGCCGAACTGCGGCTGCGTGAGCTGGCCGACGCCAATCGCGCCAACGGCGCGCTGCTGTCGCGGCGCCGACGCGAGGTCAACTGGGCGCTGCGCCACCTCGGCCGCAGCGAGAGCGCGTCCTCCTACGACGCCAACGGCGAGTCCAGCACGCCGCTCTCCCAGCGTCCCCTGGCGGTCGCCTAAGCCGCGGCGCACTCCCACTGCGGGACGCGCATCCGCCGGCGGCAACGGCGTATATTGGGCATCCATCGATCGCCCGCCGCCTGTCGTGAATTTCGCCGAAATCAATCCCAACGCACCGCTCGTCCTGCCCGCACGCGAGAACCTGCTCGCCCTGAGCGAACTGCTGTACGAAGGCGTGGTGCTGTTCCGCGCCGACGGCCAGTTGCTGCTCGCCAACAGCGCCGCGCGCCGCCATCTCTCCTCCAGCGCCGACACCGGCGCATTGGCCTCGCATCTGGCGCAGTGGCTGCCGGGCGACGCGCTGTCGCA
>NZ_AQOJ01000405.1:0-9503 GCF_000364685.1 Xanthomonas sp. SHU 166 | reverse complement strand
GCTGGAGCGGCAGCCTGCCGACCGAACAGCACGTGGTGCTGGCGCACCTGTACTTCCACGCCGACGCGGACGGCGGCCATTACCTGATGCTGATCCAGGGCATCGAAGGCCAGCAGGACTACGAACAGGAACTGCAGCAACGCCACGCCGAGCTGCGCCAGGCCTACCTGCGCCTCAACGGCGCCCAGGAAAAACTGCTGCAGTCGGAGAAGATGGCCTCGATCGGCCAACTCGCCGCCGGCGTCGCCCATGAGATCAACAACCCGATCGGCTACGTCCATTCCAATCTGGGCAGCCTGCAGGAATACCTGCGCAGCCTGTTCACCCTGATCGAGGCCTACGAGCGCGCCCTGCGCGCGCCGGATCCGAAGGCGCTGATCCCGGAGATCGACGACATCCGCAACCGCTTCGACATCGATTTCATCAGCCGCGACCTGCCGCAACTGATGGCCGAATCGCGCGAAGGCATCGAGCGGGTCACCCGCATCGTCCGCGACCTGAAGGACTTCTCCTATTCCGGCCGCGAGGAGTCGTGGAAGCTGGTGGACCTGCACTCGGGCCTGGAATCGACGATCAACATCATCTGGAACGAGCTCAAGTACAAGGTCACCCTGGAGCGCCACTACGGCAACCTGCCGCTGGTGGAGTGCCTGCCGTCCGAGCTCAACCAGGTGTACATGAACCTGCTGCTCAACGCCGGCCAGGCGATCGGCGAGCGCGGCACCATCGTGGTCAGCACCGGCCAGGACGGCGAGGAGGTGTGGATCGAGTTCAAGGACTCCGGCGCCGGCATTCCGGCGGACCTGCTGCAGCGCATCTTCGACCCGTTCTTCACCACCAAGCCGGTCGGCAGCGGCACCGGCCTGGGCCTGTCGATCTCCTACGGCATCGTCAACAAGCACCACGGCCGCATCGATGTCAGCAGCGTCGTCGGCGAGGGCTCGACGTTCCGGATCGTGATTCCGGTTAGGCAGCCGAAGTAGCTGGGAATGGGGAATCGGGAATGGGGAATCGGAAAAGCGGGAGCACTGACGCTGTTCGCTTTCCTTGTACCCGATGTCGCCTCAGTGACCTGACCTGAAAAATGAAAAGCCGCAATGCGGCTTTTCCCATTCCCGATTCCCCGTTCCCGATTCCCGGCCCCTCAGGACCCCGAATCCCGTCGCTGTTCAAGGCTCGACGGTCCGGATCGTGATTCCTGTTAGGCAGCCCTAATAGCTGGGAATGGGGAATCGGGAATGGGGAATCGGAACAGCGGGAACACTGCCGCTGCCGCTTTCCGCACCCGATGTCGTTTCAATGAACTGACCTGAAAAACGAAAAGCCGCAATGCGGCTTTTCCCATTCCCGATTCCCCGTTCCCGATTCCCAGCCCCTCAGGGCCCCGCATCCCGCCGCTGTTCGTCGTGCGTGCGGAAGGCCTGGCGGATGTGTTCGCGCAGTTCGTCGTCGTTCCACGGCTTGGTCAGGAAGCGGTAGATCGCGCCGCGGTTGATCGCGTCGGTGACGGTGGCCAGGTCGGTGTAGCCGGACAGGACCAGGCGGATGGTGTCGGGGTAGAGCATCTTCACCCGGCCCAGGAACTCGGTGCCGCTCATGTCGGACATGCGCTGGTCGGACAGGATCACCTGCACGTCGTTGGTGGCGAGCAGGTCGAAGGCGTCGCGGACGTTGCCGGCAGCGAGGATGCGGTAGCCGTCGCGGCGGAACAGGCGCACCAGCGAGCGCAGCACGTTCTCCTCGTCGTCGAGCAGCAGCAGGGTGCGGTCCGGGCGGGTCTCGGTGAACGATTCCGGGCGCAGGTAGCGCCGGCGCAGGGCCATGCCCGCCGCTTCGGCGGACATCGGTTCGCCGAACAGGTAGCCCTGGAAGATGTCGCAGTCGTTGCGGCGCAGGAAGCCGAGCTGCGCCTGCGATTCCACGCCGTTGGCGATCACCACCATGCCCAGTTGGTGGCCCATGGCGATGATCGCGCGGGCGATCGCCGCCTCGCGGTTGCCGGCCGGCGCGCTCTTGATGAAGCTGCGGTCGATCTTCAGCTTGTCCACCGGGTAGCGCACCAGTGCGCTGAGGCTGGAATCGCCGGTGCCGAAGTTGTCCAGGCTCAGGCTGATGCCTTCGCGGCAGAGATTAGCCAGGGTCTCGTGGACGAAGTTGACGTTGTTGGTCAACGCGCTCTCGTTGATCTCCAGCACCACCATCTGCGGCGGTACCCCGGCCGCCTGCAGCGCCGACATCACCTCGTTGAAGAAGGTCGGGCGCAGCAGCTGCAGGGTGGAGACGTTGACCGCGATGGTGAAGTCGTCGAAGCCCTGGTCGCGCCACAGCCGCGCCTGGCGCAGCGCGCCTTCCATCACCCAGGTGCCGATCTGCACGATCACGCCCAGGCGCTCGGCGGTGCGCATGAAGCGCTCCGGCACCAGGATGCCGAGAGTCGGCGACTGCCAGCGCAGCAGCGATTCCATGCCGACCACGCGGCCGTCGCGGGCGCTGACCATCGGCTGGTAGCGCAGGCGCAGCTCGCCGTTGGGAATGGCGTCGACGATCTGCCGCGAGATGATGCTCTCGCTGTGCGCGCTGGGCGGGCCGTCGGCGGCGTACAGGCGCACCAGGTTGCCGCCTTCGCGCGCGGCCTGGTAGACCGCGTCCTCGGCGAAGTCGAGCAGGGTCGACAGCCGCGTGGAATGCTCCGGGCACAGGCTCACGCCGATCTTGCCGGTCATGAACAGGGTGTACGGCAGCACCGACAGCGGCAGTTCGATCTGCTGCCGGATCTCCTCGGCGAAGGCTTCCGGCGGCGGCACGTCGGCGGTGCGCGGTACCGCCATCACCAGTTCGTCGCTGCCGTGGCGCCACAGCAGGCCGCGGCCGCGCAGGTGCGCCTGCAGCCGGTGCGCGAGCAGCGCCAGCGCCTGGTCGCCGACCTCCGGGCTCATGTTCTCGTTGATCGAGGCGAAGTGGTCGATGTCGATGTGCAGCAGCATCACCCCCGGCCCACCGGCGAGCGCCTCGGCGATCATGCCGGTCAGGGCGGGATGACCCGCACCCAGGCGCGACGGCAGTTCGTCGTCCACGGGTACGGCGCTGGCGGGATTCCACATCGGCTCAGGTTCCAGGCGGGGGCGACGGTGGTGCCGCGGTGGTGTAGGGCAGGCACAGCGTCACCCGGGTGCCGGCGCCGGGCGCGGTGTCGATCTGCAGGGTACCGCCGGCGCTCTGCGCGCGCTCGCGCATCACGATCAGGCCCAGGCCGCGCGGCCCGGCCGGATCGAAACCGTCGCCATCGTCGACCACTTCCAGGCGCAGGCGCTGGCGTTCCTCGTCGCCGAGGGTCATCCGCACCTCGCCGGCGCTGGCATGGCGCAGCACGTTGGTCAGGCTCTCCTGGGCGATGCGGAAGCAGGCCTGTTCGACCTCGCCGCTGGGGCGCTCGGGCAGGGTGGCGATGTCCAGGTGCAGGCGCACCGGCGACGCGCGGAACAGCATGCCGGCCTGCCAGCGCAGCGCCGCTTCCAGGCCCAGCGCGTCCAGCTGCGGCGGCCGCAGCAGTGTGGAGAGGTTGCGCAGCTTGGTGATGCTGCTGTCGGCCAGGCTCACGATCTCGCTGAGATCCTCGCGGCGGCGCTCGGCGTCGGTCTCGTCCAGCGCCGCGTGCGCCGACAGCTTCATCGCGGTGATCGCCTGGCCGATGTCGTCGTGCAGGTCGCGCGAGATCGCCCGGCGCTCGTCTTCCTGCAACGAGAACAGGCGCCGCGCCATCGCCTGCAGTTCGCGGTTGCTCTGCGCCAGCGCGTCGCGCATGCGTTCCGGTTCGCTGAGGTCGCGCACGATCAGCAGCTTGCAGTCGCGGCCGCTGTAGCGGACGTTGCCGAACGACAGCCCGGCATGGAACAGCGAGCCGTCGCGGCGGCACATGCGTGCGGTGGCGCCGCGTTCGCCCTTGGCCCCGGCCGCGCCCATCCGTTGCCGTACCAGCGCCAGGTCGGCGCTGTCGACCAGGCCCTGCAGCGGCTCGCCGAGCAGGTTCTCGCCCTCGAAGCCGAACTGCCCGGCGCAGGCGGCGTTGGCGTACAGCACGTGTTCCTGGTGCAGGATCGCCACGCCGTCCGGCAGCACCCGCACCAGTTCGCGGAACTGCTCCTCGCGCTCGTGCAGCAGGCGCCGCGAGCGCTCGTGCTCGGTCACGTCCTGCAGGGTGCCGTGCACGCAGGCGCCGCCTGCGTCGTCGCTGGACGATTCGGCGCGCAGATGCAGCATGCGCGCCTGGCCGTCGGCGGCCAGCACCGGCAGCAGCATGTCCAGTTGCAGCGGCGCGCTGCCGCACAGGTCCTCGATCACCCGCTGGATGCGCGCCTGCGAGGCCACGTCGGGCGGGACCAGCAGCTCTTCCAGGCGGTGCTGGCGCGGCTGGTCCGGCACGCGCCGGCCGAGCATCCGGTAGACCTGCTCGGAGTAACTGCCCAGGCCGCTGGCCCGGTCCAGTTGCCAGGAGCCCAGCCGCGCGATCGACTGCGCCTCCTGCAGATGCTGCAGGGCCTGGTCGCGGCGGCGCTGCGCGTCGTACTCGGCGCTGCGGTCGCTGATCACCACCAGCCGCGCCTGCCGGCCGTGGTAGTCCAGGCTGGTACTGCGCGCCTCGGCCATGCACTGGCTACCGTCGCGCAGGCGCAGCGGCTCGGCCACCACGCAGGTCTTGGACGGGGTCTGCCGGATCGTCTCGATCACCTCGGCCAGGCGGGCGCTGGCGCTGGGCGGCCACAGTCGCGCCAATTCCAGTCCGACGAACTCGTCGTGCGACCAGCCGAAGAAGGCGACCGCGGTGGGGTTCACGTCGAGGATGCGCAGGCTTTCCAGGTCGTAGACCAGCATCGGGCTGGGATTGGCGTGGAACATCTGCCGGTAGCCGGCCTCCGACAACGCCAGCCGGGTGTGCGCCTGCACCGCGGCCCGCACCAGCGGGCGCAGCAGGTAGTACAGGGCGATCGCGGTCAGGGTCAGGAACAGGGCGTCGTTGACCAGCTGCAGGACGATCAACGTGCGGGGATCGTCTACGAAATGCGCCAAAACCAGGTCGCTGCCGATCGACAGCGCCAGTCCCAGCAGCACGTACAGCAGCACCACTCTCCAGATGCCGCGGTCCAGGCGCTGCGCCAGGCGCATGCCGGAGGTCGCCTGATGGGGCAGGGAGCTGTCGCGTTGTGGTTGCATGCCCCGGCAGCCTGCTGCGGTGGTCCGTGTCCGGCGGACATCTTAGCCGCTGACGGCCGCCGCGGCCCATGGTCGGGCGGTGCGGGCGCTCAATTAATGCCGCCGGGTGCCGTTATCACCTTCGACCGCTGGCCTTCAGGGCGGCGAAACGGAGCATCTCGGCGTGGATCAAGGCGTCATCGCAAGCTTGCTGCAGCACCCGCTCACCTCGGCGCTCGTCCTGTTGGACGCCGACGGCAGGCCGCTGGCGGCGAACCGGGCAGCGCAGGCACTGGAGCTGCCGCGCACCGTGGAGGCGTACGCCGAGTTGTTGCGTGCGGCCCGCGAGCGCCTGTTCGGCGGCGAGACCATGCTGGCCTGCGCCTTGCCCGGCACCGCCGGGCGACGCCTGGACGGCTGGCTGCGCGCGGTGCGCGACGACAGCGGCGGCCTGCTGGCCTACACCCTCAGCGTGCCCGAACCGGTCGGCAGCGATGGCGCCACCCGCTGGGAGATCGCCCTGGACAGCGCCGAGCACGGGCTGTGGGACTGGGACATCCCCAGCGACACCATCTTCCGCTCCGAGCGCTGGAAGCGGATGCTCGGCTACGCCGGCGATGCTCCGGCCGACGGCCTGAACGCGTTGCTGCCGCTGGTCCACGGCGACGACCAGGAGCGCCTGCGCCAGGCGATCCGCGCGCATTTCGAGGGCCGCACCGAAACCTATATGTGCGAGTTCCGCCTGCGCCGGCAGGACGGGCAGTGGCACTGGATCCTGGACCGCGGCCGCATCGTCGCACGCACCGCCGACGGCAGCCCGCTGCGCATGATCGGCACGCACACCGACATCCACGAGCAGAAGCTGCTCGAGCAGCGCCTGCGCGACCAGCAGACCCTGCTGCGCGAGGCGCAGCGCATGACCCGCATGGGCAGCTGGTCCTGGGATCCGCTGCGCGACCGGGTGTGGTGCTCGCGCGAATTCCTGCGCGTCACGGGGCTGGACGAACAGCAGGCGCCGAGCAGCCGCGGCTGGCTGCGCCTGCTCAGCCGCGATTCGATGGCGCAGCTGATCTCGGTCTGGCGGCGCATGGCCCGCGAGGCCAAGCCGGCCAACTTCGAGGTCGAGCTGGTGTGTGGCAGCGAGTCGCCGCTGCACCTGCGGGTGTGGGCGCAGCCGCAGGTGGAGGCCGACGGCCGCATCCAGCGCGTGCTCGGCCAGGTGCAGAACATCACCGAGCAGCGCCAGACCGACGCCCTGATCCGCTGGCGCACCGAACTGCTCAACCGCGTCTCGGCGCTGGGCAAGATAGGCGGCTGCGAGATCGAGGTCGGCACCCGGCGCATGCAGTGGACCGAGGAGTGCTACCGCATCCATGGCCTGCGCAAGGAGGCCATCGATCTGGATCACGCGCTGGCCTTGTACACCCAGGACTCGCGCGATGCGTTCGAGTCGGCGCTGGTGCGCATCACCGAGGGCGGCCTGCCGGAGCAACTGGACCTGTGCTTCCACCGCCCGTCCGGGCAGCGCATCTGGGTGCAGGTGCTGATCGAGCTGGACGAACGCGACGGCCTGCCGCCGCGCTTCGTGGTGCTGTTCCGCGACATCACCCGCGAACGCGAGGCCAGCGAGCGCATCGAGCTGCTGGCCCATTACGACCTGCTGACAGGCCTGCCGAACCGGCAGCTGCTGCGCGAGCAGGCCGAGAAGGCGATGCACGAGGCGGTGGAGCGTGGCACCACGCTGGCGATGCTGTTCGTCGACCTGGACGGCTTCAAGAGCATCAACGATTCCTTCGGCCACGCCACCGGCGACGCGCTGCTGAAGCTGGCGGCCACCCGCATGCATCAGCAGCTGCGCACCAGCGACCTGTTCGGCCGTTTCAGCGGCGACGAGTTCCTGGTGGTGCTGCGCGATTTGGCCGAGCCCGGTGACGCCGGGCACGTGGCGCGCAAGCTGATCGCGGCGCTGGCCGAACCGCTGCACAGCGGCGAGAACGTGATCAAGATCGGCGCCAGCATCGGCATCGCGTTGATGGAGGAGGGGCGCCAGGACTTCGACGGCCTGCTGCGCGCCGCCGACGCGGCGATGTATGCGGCCAAGGAATCGGGACGCAACACCTGCCATTACTACAGCCAGGACGTGCTGTTGCGCGCGCAACGGCGCCTGGAGATCGAGCATGCGCTGCATGGCGCGCTGGATCGCGAGGAGTTCTCGCTGGTGTACCAGCCGCTGGTGCACGCGGCGGGCGAGCGCGCGCCGGCGGTGGAAGCGCTGCTGCGCTGGCACCGCCCCGGCCACGGCCATTGCAACCCGGCCGAGTTCATTCCGATCGCCGAGGAATGCGGCGAGATCGTGCGCCTGGGCGACTGGGTGATCGGCGAGGCCTGCCGCCAAGCCGCGGCCTGGGATGCGGCGGGGCTGAGCTTCGACCGGGTCTCGGTGAACGTCTCGGCGATGCAGTTGCGCGACCGCGGCTTTGCCGAGCGGGTGATCGAGCTGTGCCAGCGCAACGGCTGGTCGCCGAAGCGGCTGGAACTGGAACTGACCGAGTCGGCGCTGATCCGCGACAGCGAATCGCTGCGCCGTTGCTTCGAACTGTTCGAGCAGGAAGGCGTGCTGCTGGCGGTCGACGACTTCGGCACCGGCTTCTCCAACCTGCATTACCTCAATCGCTTCCCGGTGCAGCGCCTGAAGATCGACCGCAGCTTCGTGCAGGACATGCTGCACGACAGCGGCACCGCCAAGGTCACCCAGGCGATCGTGCAGCTCGGCCACGCGCTGGGCATGCAGGTGGTGGCCGAGGGCGTGGAAACGGTGCAGGAAGAGGCCTTGCTGCGCGAGCAGGGCTGCGACGAGATCCAGGGCTATCTGCACTCGCGGCCGTTGCCGCCACGCGAGCTGGCCGCCTGGTTGCGCGCGCGCCAGCAGGTGGCGCCAGCCACACACCCGCGGCTGGTGCTGGCTGCGCAGTGAATGTGCGGCGCCGCGTGCGCCGCACGGGCTTGCGGCGACGCAGCAGCTGGCTATACTGCGCGCGCCCATCGTTTTCCGGCCAGAGGCCACCTTCCTTGGACAGTCATCCTAGACCGACGCTGCAGCGACAGAGCTGACAGGACCGCCACGGTCTGGGTCGTCCCAGATGGGTCCCGTCCGCTCAGGACGGGATCGTTCGCCAGCCCCGCGCGGTGCTGGCCTTGATTCCGAAAGTGCGCAAGCCCGATCCGCGAGGACTCCGAGCGTAGCCCCTGGCGTTGCCCATCGTCGGAGCCGCCCATGCGCCTGCCATCGCCATCCTCCCTGAGCCGTCCGTCGCTGCGCGGTTGCGTCGTGTGGCGACGGCGTGCGTGCACCGCATTGTCTGGGGACACCCGCGCGGCCGGCAGCGGCTGACGCACGGCGTACATCTTCCCCGGTCACACTGGGCGGTCCGCTTCGCAACCCGCGCCAGCGTCCTTTTTCCTGCGGCGTTCGCTGCCGCTCCTGCCGGATCTTCCCATGCTGCCATTCGCCCGCGACCGCTCCGCGCCCGGACAGCTCGCCGCACGCCCCGGCGTACTGCCCAACCTGCACGATCTTGCGGTGTTCGCGCTGCTGCTGGGCCTGGGTGCGTTGCTGCTGCATGGCGCATCCGACATGCGCGCGCCGCTGCCGCCGGCCGGCACCGCCGCGGTGTCGCTGGAACTGTGGCAGCTCCCCGAATACGGCCTGCGCACCACCTTGCGCATGTTCGCGGCGATGGCCGCCTCGCTGGTGTTCACCTTCGTGGTGGCGACCCTGGCCGCCAAGAGCCGGCGCGCCGAGCGGGTGATCGTGCCGGCGCTGGACATCCTGCAGTCGGTGCCGGTGCTGGGCTTCCTCACCTTCACCGTGACCTTCTTCCTGGGCCTGTTCCCAGGCCGGCAGATCGGCGCCGAACTGGCTTCGATCTTCGCCATCTTCACCAGCCAGGCCTGGAACATGGCGTTCTCGTTCTACCAGTCGCTGCGCAACGTGCCGCGCGACCTGGACGAAGTGTCGCGCGGTTTCGGGCTCAGCGCCTGGCAGCGTTTCTGGCGGCTGGAGGCGCCGTACGCCACGCCCTCGCTGATCTGGAACATGATGATGTCCATGTCCGGCGGCTGGTTCTTCGTGGTCGCTTCCGAGGCGATCAGCGTCGGCGACCACACCCTGGAATTGCCCGGCATCGGCTCGTACCTGGCGCTGGCGATCGCGCAGCGCAACTTCGCCGCGGTCGGCTGGGCGGTGGTGGCGATGGCGGTGCTGATCGCGCTGTACGACCAGTTGCTGTTCCGCCCGATCGTGGCCTGGTCGGACA
>NZ_AQOJ01000404.1:0-5486 GCF_000364685.1 Xanthomonas sp. SHU 166 | reverse complement strand
CGATCTGTGGCCGCAGCGCCGCGGCGGTGGCCGCGTCCACGCGCGGCAACAGCGCTTCCCAGGTGGCCGCGGCGGCGGCGTCCTGGCCGCGCTGGCGCTGGGCGATGCCCAGGAACCAGGCGCCGCGTTCGCTGCCCGGCGCCAATTGCAGGGCGTGCTGCAGCCAGGCCAGCGCCTGGTCGTCGAACTGCCGTTGCGGGTTGGCCATCGCCCGCGCCTCGGCCGCCTCGATCAGCAACGGCGCCTGTTCCGGCGCCAGGCGCACCGCACGCGCGAATGCGGCCGCGGCCTCGGCGTTGTGCCCCAGCGACATCTGGCTACGGCCGAGCAAGGCCCAGCCGTCGGCCCGGTTGGGATCCTTGGCCAGCGCCGCCTGCAGTTGCTTCACGCCATCCTCGAGCGTGCGTGGTGCCTCGCGGTTCTGCGCCTGCAACGCGCGCGGGGTGCCGACCAACGCGTACAGCGCCGCCGTCGCCACGCCCAGCGCCAGGATCGCCACCGCCAGCACCGCACCGTTGCGGCCGCCGCCGCGCAGCGGCCACAGCACCACCGCGAACACCAGCGCCGCCAGCGCCACCGCCGCAGCCGACATGCCCCAACTCAGCATCGCCTCACCATTCCTGTTCGTCCTGCAGCGGCAGCGCCGTCGCCGCCGGCGCGCGCCGCCGTACCATCCGGATCAGCACCACGGCGCCGCCGGCCAGCAGCAGCAAGGGGCCGAACCACAGCAGCCAGGTGCGCGCTTCCAGCTGCGGCCGGTACAGCACGAACTCGCCGTAGCGATCGACCAGGAACTGCTTGATCTGCGCATCCGACTTGCCTTGGTGCATCAGTTCCAGCACTTCGCGGCGCAGGTCCATGGCGATCTGCGCGTGCGAGTCGGCCAGCGACTGGTTCTGGCATTGCACGCAGCGCAGTTCCGCGGTCAGCGCATGGAAGCGCGCCTCCTCGGCGGCGGAGCGGTAGGCCAGCGGCGTCGGATCGGACACCGGTTCGGCGCCGGCCAGCGTGGACCACGCCAGCAGCGCCAGCAGGCCCAGCCGCAGCGCAGGCCGGCGGTGCTGGCTCATGGCGTGGCCTTGCCCTGGGCGCGCGTCGGCGGGGCGTCGCGCTCGGCCTGCTCCAGTGCCGGCAGCAGTTCGTCGCGGATGATCGCATCGGTCAGCGGGCCGGCATGCTTCCAGCGCACCACGCCGCGCGCGTCGACCAGGAAGGTCTCCGGCGCCGCGGCCACGCCCCAGTCGATCGCGGTGCGCCCTTCGGGATCGAACAGCACTGCCAGGAACGGGTTGCCCAACTGCTCCAGCCAGCGCAGCGCGTCCTCGCGGGTGTCCTTCCAGTCGTAGCCGATCACCCGCACACGCTTGCTCAGCGCGAAACGGGTGAGCACCGGGTGTTCCTCGCGGCAGGCCGGGCACCAGCTGCCCCACACGTTGAGCACGTACGGCGCGCCCAGCAACTCGCTGCTGCGCACGCGGATCGAGGCGTCGTGCAGCAGCGGCAGTTCGAACGCCGGCGCCGGCTTGCCGATCAGCGCCGAGGGCAGCGCGTCGCGATCGGCGCTGCCGGAACGCTGCACCGCATACACCATCAACGCCAGCAGGCCGAGGAAGAACAGCGCACCCAGCAGGATGGCGGGCAGCGGCAGGCGACGTGGAGCGGGAGCGGACATCAGGGGGTCTCCGGGGTACGACGGAAGCGCCGGTCGGCGGCGGTGACGAAACCGCCCAGCGCCATCAGCGCCGCGCCAAGCCAGATCCAGCGCACGAAGGGTTTGACGTGCACGCGCATCGCCCAGGCGTTGCCGCCCAGCGGCTCGCCCAGGGCGACGTACACATCGCCGAACAGGCCGGGATGGATGCCGGCTTCGGTCATGTTCTGGCCGCCGCTGGCGTAAAGACGCTTTTCCGGGTGCAGCAGCGCCAGCGGGCGATCGTCGCGCAGCACCTGCACCTGCGCACGTTCGGCCACGTAGTTGGGGCCCTTGCGCTGGTCCAGTCCCTGCAGCTCGAAACGGTAGCGGCCCAGCTCCAGGTGCTGTCCGGGCGCCAGCGCCACTTCGCGCTGTTGCTCCAGGGCCTCGACCAGCAACGCGCCGGCCAGGAACACCGCGATGCCGGTGTGCGCCAGGGTCATGCCCAGCATCTCGGCGGTGAAACGGCTGCCCTTGAGCTGGCGCCGGCTCCATACGAAGCGCGCGGTGCCCAGCAGCACCCAGGTCGCAGCGGCGACGCCGGCAGCGGTCTTCCACGCGCCCTGCGGCGCCAGGAAGAAGCCGATCGCCCCGGCCAGCAGGGCCAGGCCGGCCCACGGCGCCAGCAGCGCCAGCGGCCGCGACGCCTGTTCGCGCTGCCAGCGGGTCAGCGGACCGAACGGCAGCAACGCCACCAGCGGCGCCATCAGCACGATGAACAAGGTGCCGAAGTAGGGCGGCCCCACCGACAGCTTGCCCAGGTCCAGCGCATCGGCCAGCAGCGGATACAGCGTGCCCAGCAGCACCATGGCGCAGGCGCAGGTCAGCAGCAGGTTGTTGGCCAGCAGCAGGGTCTCACGCGAGGCCGGCGCGAAGCGTTGCCGCGCCTCGTCGGCTGCCGCCGCCACGCGGCCGCCGCGCAGCGCATACAGCAGCAGCGCGCCGCCGCACAGCAGGCTCAGGAACACCAGGATGAACAGGCCGCGGGCGGGGTCGGCGGCAAACGAGTGCACGCTGGTCAGCACGCCCGAGCGCACCAGGAAGGTGCCGAGCAGCGACAGCGAGAACGCGGCGATCGCCAGCAACAGAGTCCAGGCGCCGAAGCTGCCGCGTTTCTCGGTGACCGCCTGCGAATGCAGCAGCGCCGCGCCGGCCAGCCACGGCATGAAGCTGGCGTTCTCCACCGGGTCCCAGAACCACCAGCCGCCCCAGCCCAGTTCGTAGTATGCCCACCAGCTGCCGAGGGCGATGCCGATGGTCAAAAAGCCCCAGGCCACGTTGGTCCACGGCCGCGTCCAGCGCAGCCAGCGCGCATCCACCTGGCCGTCCAGCAGCGCGGCGATTGCGAAGGCGAACGGCACCGCGAAGCCGACGTAGCCGGCGTACAGCAGCGGCGGATGGATCACCAGGCCGGGATCCTGCAGCAGCGGATTGAGATCGCGCCCTTCCAGCGGTGCCGGCAGCAGCCGCGCGAACGGGTTGGAGGTGAACAGCAGGAATGCCAGGAAGCCGATGCTGACCAGCGCCAGGGTGCCGATCACCCGCGCCACCACCGGGGCCGGCAGGCGCCGCGAGTACAGCGCGACCGCGCCGGTCCACAGCGCCAGGATCAGCGTCCACAGCAGCAGCGAGCCCTCGTGCGCGCCCCACACCGCCGAGTAGCGGTACACCAGCGGCAGCAGCGAATTGGAGTTCTCGGCGACGTAGGCCACCGAGAAGTCCTGGGTCACGAACGCATGGGTGAGGATCGCGAAGGCGCCGGCCACCAAGGCCAGCTGCGCGAACGCCGCCGGCCGTGCCACCGCCATCCAGCGCGCATCGCCGCGCTGCGCGCCGGCCAGCGGCAGCAGCGCCTGCAGCACGGCGGTGAGCAGGGCGAGGATCAGCAGGAGCTGACCGACCTCAGGCAGCATGCGGCCGGGACTCGGGACCCGGGACCCGGGACCCGGAAGAGCGCGTAGGCGAGGTCTGTAGGTTGGTCGCGGAGCGGTGCGGGATGCGTGCGAAGCAAAAACGGACCGTGCCAGTTCCGATGCGTGGATGCGCTGCCAAGTTGCAGATGTCGCGCAACCGCTTTCCCGGGTCCCGGGTCCCGGGTCCCGAGTCCCGGCTGTTCGGTTCCCGCGCTGTCCGAACCATCACTGTGCCACCCCCACATCATGCTTGCGATGCGCGCTGCCCATCTTGTCCGCCAGCTCCTTCGGCATGTAGGTCTCGTCGTGCTTGGCCAGCACGTCCTCGGCGACGAACACGCCGTCGTGCATGCTGCCGGTGGCCACCACCGCCTGGCCCTCGCGGAACAGGTCGGGCAGGATCCGGTCGTAGCGCACGGTGAGTTGCGCATCGCCGTCGGTGACCCGGAAGTGCGACTGCAGCGAACCGGGTGCGCGCTGGAACGAGCCTTTCTCGACCATGCCGCCGAGGCGGAAGCGCGCGTGCGCGCCGGTCTTGCCGGCCAGCACTTCGGCCGGGGTGTACAGGTAGGCGGCATTGCGCTGCAGGGCCATCGCCACCAGGGTGGTGGTCAGGCCGGCGGCCAGCACCAGCAGCATCAGCCACAGCAGGCGGCGCTTGCGCTGCGGGTTCATCGGCTCAGCTCCAGCGGCGGCGCCGGCTCGGCCTTGGCCTGGCGCTTGCGTTGCGCGCGCAGCCGTGCCGCCCGCAGGGCGTTACGCACCTGCAGCCGCGCCAGCACGAAATCGGCCAGCAGCACCCCGGCGAACACCGTGTAGGCGCCGACCACATACGGCAGGTAGTTCATCCGCGTGCCTCCGCCAGTTGCGTCACCCAGTCCTTGCCGGCCTCGCGGCGCAGGTTGTCGGCGCGCGCGCGCGCCAGCAGCGAGCCGGCGAACCAGAACTTGGTCGCGGCCACCATCAGCCACAGCGGCGGCAGCATGCTCGGGTCCATGCTGGACTGGCCGAACAGGCGGATGGTCTGGCCCTGGTGCAGCGAGTTCCACCACACCACCGAATAGCGGATCACCGGCAGCAGCACCACGCCGACGATGGCCAGCAGCCCGGCCGCGCGCGCGGCGGTGCGCCGGTCCTCGATCGCCAGGTACAGGCCCATCACGCCGATGTACAGGAACAGCAGGATCAACTCGGTGGTCAGGCGCGGATCCCAGTCCCACCAGGCGCCCCACATCGGCTTGCCCCAGATGCTGCCGGTCAGCAGGGTGATCAGGGTGAAGGCGGCGCCGATCGGCGCGCAGGCCATCGCCAGGATCTCGCACAGCTTGATCCGCCACACCTGGGCGATGGCCGCGTACACGGCCATCAGGCCGAACACGAACAGGCTCATCCAGGCGCTGGGAACATGGATGTAGAGGATGCGGAAGGCGTCGCTCTGCAGGCGGTCGGCCGGGACCACGAACAGCGCCTGCCAGATGCCCACGCCGGCCAGCAGCAGCGCCGCCAGGTAGCACCACGGCGTCCAGCGCGCAGCGAAGCGATCGAAGGTCGGCGGCGAACCGAGTTGGTGGAACCAGCGGACGAGAGAGGCCATGCGGACGATTCTAGCTGGCGGAAGGCGGGCTTCGATGCGACAACAACGGAACGGCGAGGGAACACTGCGCTTGCATGGTACGGCCGCCGTCGCGCCGGCGCTGCCCCAAAAGGCTCAGCTCAGCGAGATGCGGATCGCCGCGGCCGCCGCCAACGGCGCCAGCACCAGGCCCGCGACCAGGCCCGCGGCCAGCAACAGCAGGCCGCCGGCCGGATCCAGGCCCTGCGCCGCCGCCGCCACGCTGCCGGCGCCGAACACCAGCACCGGCACGTACAGCGGCAGGGCC
>NZ_AQOJ01000403.1:0-1726 GCF_000364685.1 Xanthomonas sp. SHU 166 | reverse complement strand
GCCTTGCCTGCTAGGGGGTAAGACGGTATCTGCACCTACCGTGCTTGCTCAGTGTCCTCAACGTCGCGGCGTGAAGCTGGCCGCCACTGCGGCGATGTCCGATCATCGCGGTTCCTTCGAACGAGAACGCAAGCATGGACCTTGGAATCGTCGGCAAATGGGCGCTGGTCTGCGCCGCGAGCAAGGGGCTGGGACTGGGCTGCGCGCAGGCGCTGGCCCGCGAAGGCGTGCATGTGACGATCGTGGCGCGTGGCCAGGCCGGGCTGGAGGCGGCCGCGGCGCAGCTGCGCGCGCTCGACGGCGGTGGCGAGGTGGTCGCGGTGGCGGCGGACATCGCCACCGAGGCCGGCCGCGCCGCTGCACTGGCCGCCTGCCCGCAGGTCGACATCCTGATCAACAACGCCGGCGGACCGCCGCCCGGCGATTTCCGCGACTGGGAACGCGAGGACTGGCTGCGCGCGCTCGACGCCAACATGCTGGCGCCGATCGCGTTGATCCGCGCCACCGTCGATGCGATGCAGGCGCGCGGCTTCGGCCGCATCGTCAACATCACCTCGGCCGCGGTGAAGGCACCGATCGACAGCCTGGGGCTGTCCAACGGCGCGCGGGCGGGCCTTACCGGCTTCGTCGCCGGGCTGGCGCGGCGCACGGTGGCGCACAACGTGACCATCAACAACCTGCTGCCCGGGCAGTTCGACACCGACCGGCTGCGCGGCAACATCGCCCACGCCGCGCAGCGCGAGGGCATCGATCCCGTCGACCTGGCCGAACGCAAGCGCCAGCAGATTCCGGCCGGGCGCTTCGGCACCGCGGAAGAATTCGGTGCGGCCTGCGCCTTCCTGTGCAGCGCGCAGGCCGGCTACCTGAGCGGGCAGAACCTGCTACTGGATGGCGGCAGCTATCCGGGGACGTTCTGAAGAACCGGGATTGGGGATTCGGGAGTGGGGATTGGTAAGCCGAGATGCGCCGCGCGTGCGTAGAACGCGGTGATGCGGGCGCCACCGCTGGCCGCGGCGCGACGCCGGCGGCGATAATGGGCGGATGGATCCTTCCGCGTTCGACTCCCAGCACATCCGCCGCGCGTTCGCGCGTGCCGCCGCCAGTTACGATGCCGCCGCAGCGCTGCAGCGCGAGGTGCAGGGGCGCTTGCTGGAATCGCTGGACTACCTCGGCGACCGCGTCCCGCAGGTGGTGCTGGACGTAGGCAGCGGCCCGGCACATGCCGCCGCGGCGATGAAGAAGCGCTGGCCACGCGCACAGGTGATCGCGCTCGACCAGGCCCTGCCGATGCTGCAGCAGGCCAAGCGCCAGGCCGGCTGGTGGAAGCCGTTCGGCCGCGTCTGCGCCGATGCGCGCGCGCTGCCGCTGGCCGAGCACAGCGTCGATGTGATCTTCAGCAATCTGTGCCTGCAGTGGGTCGAGGACCTGCCGGCGGTGTTCGCCGGATTCCGCCGCGTGCTGCGCCCCGGCGGCCTGCTGCTGTGTTCCAGCTTCGGCCCGGACACCCTGATCGAACTGCGCGAGGCCTTCGCCCAGGCCGACCGGACCACACCGCACGTGAGCCGCTTCGCGCCGATCGCGCAGTTCGGCGATGCGCTGATGCTGTCGGGCTTCCGCGATCCGGTGCTGGACCGCGACGTGTTCAACCTGACCTATCCGGACCTTGCCGCGCTGATGCGCGAACTGCGCGCGATCGGCGCCACCAACGCGCTGCAGGCGCGCCGCC
>NZ_AQOJ01000402.1:0-4189 GCF_000364685.1 Xanthomonas sp. SHU 166 | reverse complement strand
GGCTGGATGCGGCCGCGCCGCCGCGCCGGACGATCGTGCCGGTGAGTCTGTCGGTGCGCGAGAGCAGCGGCGCGCCGGTCGCGCGCACGCGCAGCTAGCACTGCGAACGCGGCTGCGGCCGCAGCGACGATGCGCGATGGCACTCGGCGCGCGCAGTGCCATCGCGACGTCCTCTCGACAGGGGCGGGCAGATAGTGGGTCGCACCCGCACAGCGACGCGTCCCGCGGGTTCGTGCTGAGCGAGCGCTTCGCCCCCTTCTTCCTTTCGTCGAGAGCCGTCTCATGCATCTGCAGACTGCACCGCGCCGTTCCGTGGTGGCCAACGCCTTCTACGGCCTGCTCAATCCCATTCCCTTCGGCTGCTTCGTCGCCGCGCTGATCTTCGATATCGTCTATGCCCGCAGCGGCGTGATCCTGTGGACCAAGGCGGCGGCCTGGCTGATCGCGATCGGGCTGGTCATCGCCATCGTGCCGCGCCTGATCAACCTGGTGCAGGTCTGGATCACCGCGCGGCGCTCCACGCTGCCGGTGGAACGGCTCGACTTCTGGCTGAACCTGTTTGCCATCGTCGCCGCCATCTTCAATTCCTTCGTGCATAGCCGCGACGCGTATGCGGTGGTCCCGGCAGGGCTCTGGCTCTCGATCCTCACGGTCGCGTTGTTGGCGATCGGGCATGTGCTCATCGCCATCCGCACCACGCCACGCGAGGGTTACGTCCATGGCTAAGCGCCTGTGCCTGTCGGTTTTCGCGCTGAGCGGCGCAGTGGCCTTGGCCGCCTGCGGCGGCAAGGCCTCGCTCGAGCCCACCCAGCAGGCGGGCAACGCGCCGCCGCTGCCGCAGCCGCGCAACTTCCTGCTGCCGCCGATGCAGGTTCCCGAGGGAGTGGGCTGGAAGGAGGGGCAGGCGCCCACGGTGGCGGCTGGCCTGAAGATCGAGAAGATCGCCGGCGGCCTGAAACATCCGCGCCAGCTGTACGTGCTGCCCAACGGCGACGTGCTGGTGGTGGAGGCCAATTCGCCGGGGCTGGAGCCGGTCACCACGCCCAAGCAACTGATCGCGGGGCTGGTCCAGAGCCGCTCCGGCAAGAGCGCCAAGGGCGGCAACCGCATCACCCTGCTGCGCAGGGCCACGGACGGCAAGTGGGAACAGCATGCGTTCCTGAAGGGGCTGCATTCGCCGTTCGGGGTGCAACTGATCGGCGATGCGCTGTACGTCGCCAACACCGACAACATCATGAAGTTCCCCTACGTCGCCGGCCAGACCGAGATCACCGCGCCCGGCACGCTGTTCGCCGATCTCCCCGGCACCATCGAACACCATTGGACCAAGGCACTGCTGGCCAGCCCCGACGGGCGCAAGCTGTACGTCGGCGTGGGCTCCAACAGCAACATCGGCGAGAACGGGCTGGATGTGGAATACCGCCGCGCGGCCGTCCTGGAAGTGGACGTGGCCTCGGCCAGCAGCCGCATCTTCGCCTCGGGCATCCGCAATCCGACCGGGCTGCAGTGGGAGCCGCGCACCGGCAAGCTGTGGGCGATCGCCAACGAGCGCGACGAGATCGGCGCCGACCTGGTGCCCGACTATCTGACCTCGGTGCAGGACGGCGGCTTCTACGGCTGGCCGTACAGCTACTACGGGCAGAACGTGGATGTGCGCGTCAAGGACCAGCGCCCGGACCTGGTGGCCAAGGCGATCAAGCCGGACTACGCGCTGGGCTCGCATGTGGCCGCGCTCGGCCTGTGGTTCTCCCGCGGCGATGCGCTGCCCGCCAAGTACCGCGAGGGTGCGTTCGTGGCCGAGCACGGCAGCTGGAACCGCTCGCCGCTCAGCGGCTATCAGGTGGTGTACGTGCCGTTCCAGCAGGGCCGGCCGGTCGGCCCGCCGCAGACCGTGGTCAGCGGCTTCCACTCGCAGGACGAGTCGCAGCTGTTCGGTGCTCCGGTCGGCCTGGCGCAGGACAAGGACGGCGCGTTGCTGATCGCCGACGATGTCGGCAACAGCGTCTGGCGTGTGCGCTTCTGACCGGTTGCACGACGCCGCCCATCGTATGTGGGCGGCGCAGTCTGCACGCGATGCAGCCTGGGCGCGGTGCGGTCTGTGGATCGCCCGGGCGCGCGGCTGGATGGCGGAACAGCACCGACGTGGGATTACAGCCGCACGTCCACCGGCTCGCTTTCCAGCGCCAGTACGCCGAACACGCATTCGTGCACGCGGTAGAGCGGTTCCTGCGCGACGAAACGCTGCAACGCTTCCAGGCCCAGTGCGAACTCGCGGATGGCGAGCGACTGCTTGGTGCGCAGACCACGCTGGCGTAGCCGGTCGAGGTTCTGTGGTTCGGTGTATTCGGGTCCGTAGATGATGCGCAGATACTCGCGGCCGCGGCACTTGATGGCCGGTTGCACCAGCCCGCGCTTGCTGCGCGCCAGGCCTTCGACCGGCTTGATGACCATGCCTTCGCCGCCCTGTGCGGTCAGCGCTTCCCACCAGGCGACGGCATCGGCCACGCTGGCCTGGTCGGCCAGGTCGACGAATATGTGCCGGGTCAGCCGTACCAGCGGTTCGACGTCGGCCAGGCGACGGGCGATGTCCAGGTGCCAGCGGTGGTCGTGCTCCAGGCCGACCACGCCTTCGCAGGCCAGCACGTGGAACGGCGCGATCTTCAGGTCCTCCAGGCCGTTCACTGCCCAGCAGTAGCGGCGATAGGCGTCGACGAAGCGGCTGGCGTCGCTGTGGCGCGCTTGCGCCTGCTGCTGCCAGGACTGCACGTCGATGCCGCGCGCGGCGGCCGCGTCCAGCCAGGTGCGGGCGGTGGCAAGCGCCGCGGTGGCGGCGGCGCCGGTCGGTGCGTACTGCTCGCGCAGCAGTTCCTGGGCCTTGGCCGACCACGGCAGCAGTTCCGCATCGAGCACGATCCAGTCGGTATGCAGTTCCTCCCATAGGCCCGCGTGCTGCAGTGCAGCGTCGAGGCGGTCGAGCAGGGCGTTTTCCAGTTCGCGCTCGCCGAAGAAGCGGCGACCGGTGCGGGTGTAGACGACGCCACGGCCATCGTCGCCGATGCCGAAACGTCGCTGCGCGACACCGGCATCGCGGCACAGCACGACGACCGCACGCGAGCCCATGTGCTTCTCTTCGCACAGCAGCGTGGCGATGCCTTCCTGGCGATAGAAGTCGAGCGCTTCCTGCGGGCGTTCGAGCAGGTCGCCGGACTTGGCGGTCTCCGGTGGCGCCATGGTCGGCGGCAGGTACACCAGCCAGCGCGGATCGATGGCGAAGCGGCTCATCACCTCAAGCGCGGCGATGCTGTTCTCCTCACGGATGGTGACGCTGCGGAAGGCGCGGGTGTCGATCACGCGCTTGCCGGCCACATCGTCCAGGTCGAGCAGCAAGGCCTCACGCGGCGTGGTGGCCGCGGCGCTCGCGTCCTCGGCCGGAAGCAGCGGCTTGACCGGCGTGTAGTACTCGCGCGCGGCCGCGACCGACACCAGTTCCTTCTCCGGATAGCGCAGCGCGGTGAGCTTGCCGCCGAACACGCAGCCGGTATCGAGACAGATGGTGCGGTTGACCCATTCCGGCTCCGGCGTCGGCGTATGGCCGTACACCACCATCGCCGGGCCGCGATAGTCGTGGGCCCAGTCGGAACGGACCGGCAGGCCGAACGCATCGATCTCGCCGGTGGTCTCGCCGTACAGCGCGAACTCGCGCACGCGTTGCGAGGTTCGGCCCTGCAGCTCCTGCTTGAGACCGGCGTGGGCGACCACCAGCTTGCCGTCGTCGAGCACATAGTGGCTGACCAGCTTGTCGATGAAGGCGGCGACCTCGCGGCTGAACTCCTCCGGCTCGGCCTGCAGTTGTTCCAACGTCTCGGCCAGGCCGTGGCTGATGCGCACGTCGCGTCCGGCGAGCTTGCGCTGCAGCTTCACGTCGTGGTTGCCGGGCACGCACAATGCGGTGCCGTTGCCGACCATGTGCATGACCAGGCGCAGCACGCCGGGCGAATCCGGGCCGCGGTCGACCAGGTCTCCGACGAAGACCGCCTTGCGTCCTTCCGGCGCGGCGACCTTGGGTGCCTCGCGGGTGCCGCCGACGGTGTAGCCCAGGCGGCCGAGCAGGGCGACCAGTTCGTCGCGGCAGCCGTGCACGTCGCCGATCAGATCGAACGGCCCGTGCTCCTCGCGGCGGTCGTTCCAG